>USQE01000105.1 GCA_900556675.1 uncultured Collinsella sp. | reverse complement strand
GACGGTCAGACCCGCGGCTTCGATGCCGGTATCGCACAGCTCCTGTCCAACTACATTCTGGGCGAGAACAAGGTCGAGATCACCCAGGTGACCTCGGACACGCGCGAGTCTGTCCTGCAGAACGGCCAGGTCGACGCTGTCTTTGCCACCTACACCATTACCGATGAGCGCAAGAAGCTCGTCTCATTCGCCGGCCCCTACTACTACACCCAGCAGGCCATCCTGGTGCTCGCCGATAACGACGACATCAAGAGCGTCGACGACCTGGCCGACAAGAACGTCGCCGTCCAGTCCGGCTCCAACGGCCCTGCCATCCTGGAGGAGTTCGCTCCCAAGGCCAGCCAGCAGGAGTTCAAGACCGACGAGGAGGCCCGCCAGGCACTCCAGCAGGGCCGCGTCGATGCCTACGTCATCGATAACAACATGCAGCAGAGCGCCCTGGTCCGCGAGCCCGGTAAGTACAAGATCGCCGGCAAGCCCTTCGGCAGCAAGGAGCCCTATGGCATCGGTCTGCCGCTCGATTCCGACGGTGTCGCCTTTGTCAACGACTTCCTTAAGAAGATTGAGGACGATGGCACTTGGACCGAGCTGTGGCAGATCTGCATCGGCGACCGTACGGGCGACACCAACGTTCCCGAGCTGCCCGAGATCGGCGCCTAGGCAGCGAGCCTGGTAACGGCCGCAACGAAACCATACGGAAACGCATGATGCGCTTTATTGCGATAAACTGTTTCCTCACTGAGTTGTCGGGGCTTCCGTACACACGGGAGCCCCTTTCCTTATCGGCGGGAGGTCCGCATGAGTCTCTCCGAACTCTGGTCGCTCTATGGCCAGAACTATATCGACGCGCTGCTAGCAACCTGGGGCATGACGCTCGAATCGTTTGCCATCGCCATGGTGCTGGCCGTCGCCGTCACCGTGATGCGCGTGTCGCCGCTCAAGCCGCTGCGCGTCTTTGGCGACCTGTATGTCCAGGTCTTCCGTAACATCCCCGGCATCGCACTGCTCATCATCGTCGTCTATGCGCTGCCACCGCTCAAGGTCGTCCTGCCCTACCGCACCTGCGTTATCGTCGCCACGGTCCTTTTGGGCTCGGCCTTTGGTTCCGAAAACTTTATGAGCGGCATCAACACCGTCGGCGTCGGCCAGGTGGAAGCCGCCCGCTCGCTGGGCATGGGCTTCAGCCGTATCCTCGCCAAGATCGTGATTCCGCAGGCACTGCGCTCGAGCGTGCTGCCCATGACCAACCTCTTTATCGCCGTCATGCTCACCACCGCGCTCGGCAGCCAGGTGCCGTTGCAACCGCAGGAGCTCACCGGTGTGGTGAGCTACATCAATACCCGCTCGCTCGGCGGCGTCGCCGCGTTCTTTATCTCGGCGCTTGGCTACCTGGGCACGGCCTTTGTGGTGAGCCACATTGGCAACTACATCGATAAGAAGGTGAGGATCCTCCGATGAGCAAGCACTCCACCTCCGCGCTCACCATGCGCGATGCGCTCTACGAGGCTCCCGGCCCCAAGATGCGCGCCAAGATTCGCATCGGCACCGCCATCTCGCTTGTTGCCGTCGCCGCGCTTGTCGTCCTCGTGTTGCAGCGCTTTTATGTGACCGGCCAGCTTTCGGTTCACTATTGGTATTTCTTTACGCACCTCACCACCTGGAAGTTCTTGCTTGCCGGCTTTGAGGGCACCGTTAAAGTCGCACTCACCGCTGGCGCCATCGCACTGGTGCTGGGCTTAGCCCTTATGCTCGGCCGTACCAGCGACATTAAGCCGCTGCAGCTGGTCTGCCGCGTGCTCACCGATTTCTTCCGCGGCGTACCGAGCCTGCTGTTCATCTACTTCTTCTTTTTGGTGCTGCCCCAGTACAAGATCGCACTGCCGTCGTTTTGGATGCTCACGCTTCCCGTCGCGCTCGCCGCAGCCGGCGTGCTGGCCGAGATTTTCCGCGCCGGCGTCAATGCCGTGCCGCGCGGTCAGGTCGAGGCAGCCCAGGCACTCGGTCTCTCCAAGGCCAAAATCACCTTTAAAATCGTGTTGCCGCAGGCTATTCGGTTTATCATTCCGTCCTTGATTTCGCAGCTTGTGGTCGTAGTCAAGGACACCACCGTTGCCTACGTGGTGAGCTACCCCGACCTCATGCAAAATGCCCGCGTGCTCATTACCAACTACGACGCCCTCGTATCGGTCTACCTGGTGATCGCGGTCATCTACATCCTCATCAACGTCGCGATTAACAAGGCCGCTGTCTATGTTTCGCACAAGACCGGCGCGACCATCATCCGCTAACGCTTTACCATTTCGAGTCATAAGGAGCCGAACACCATGGCACAGAGCACCTCTTCCACCGGCAATCAGCCGCTGATCGAGCTCAGGCACGTCGATAAGCACTACGGCGATCTGCACGTCCTCAACGACATCAATCTGTCGGTCGACCGCGGCGAGGTCGTCGTTGTGATCGGACCCTCGGGCTCGGGCAAGTCGACCATGTGCCGAACCATCAATCGCCTGGAAACCATCGACTCAGGCGAGATCCTCATCGAGGGCGAGCCCCTGCCACAGGAAGGCAAGGATCTTGCCCGCATGCGTGCCGAGCTGGGCATGGTATTTCAGCAGTTCAACCTGTTTGCACATATGACCGTACTGCAGAACGTCATGCTGGGACCGGTCGATGTGCTGGGCGTCTCCAAGGAGGAAGCTCGTGAGCGCGCCATGGACCTGCTGGGCCGCGTGGGCGTTGCCGAGCAGGCCGATAAGGTGCCCGCACAGCTCTCGGGCGGCCAGCAACAGCGTGTAGCCATCGCACGTTCGCTTGCCATGCAACCCAAGGCCATGCTTTTTGACGAGCCCACGAGCGCCCTTGACCCCGAAATGATCAACGAGGTGCTCGAGGTCATGGTCCGTCTGGCCCAGCAGGGCATGACGATGATCGTCATCACGCACGAGATGAACTTCGCCCGCCGCGTGGCCGACCGCGTCGTGTTTATGGCCGACGGCCAGATCGTGGAAACCGGCACACCCGACGAGTTCTTCGACCACCCCCAGACCAAGCGCGCCCAGGACTTCCTCAACTCCATTAAGGGCCACTAGCCCAATTGCCACGCGGGCAAATTCATCAGTAACGTTTGTCCCGCGCCACCCCTGTGCCATGTCCACCCGGATTCGAAAGCCGCACCTATGATCGGAACTCGCACTTCATCGTCATACACCCCGCACGTCGACGTCGCCCCCGCCGACCGCCCACTCATCCTCGTCGCGCCGCGCTGGGAAGAGGCGAAGCCGTTTTTGAGCGAGACGCTCTCCCCCAACGAGGAGATCGCCAGCGTCTTTGTCGACGCCATTCTTGCCGCCGGCGGTCTGCCGCTGCAGATGTCCATTACCGAAGACGTCGACGTTATCCGTCATTACGTTGAAATCGCCGACGGTATCGCTATTCCCGGCGGCCCGGACGTCAACCCCAAGCGCTGGGGCGACGAGCGTCCCTACGACCCCACACTGTGCTGCGAGATTCGCGACCGTTTTGAGTTTAAGCTGGTTAACGAGGCACTTCGCGCCAAGAAGCCGCTCTTTACCACCTGCCGCGGCACGCAGCTGCTCAACGTCGCCACCGGCGGCACCCTGTGCATGGACGTGCCGAGCCTGGGCGCGCGCGAGGGTCGCACGCAGTGGCGCCACACCCACGTGCTCAACGACCCCGTGCACCCCGTCGAGGTCATGCCGGGCTCGCTGCTGGAGCGCGCGGTTGGCGGGCACAGGCTGATCCAGACCAACTCGGCACATCACTGCTGCGTCGATCGTCTGGGTAAGAGCACGCGCTTGGTCGCCAAGGCAACCGACGGCGTTCCCGAGTGCATCGAAGTCGAAGGCCAGCCGTTCTGTCTGGGTGTGCAATGGCACCCTGAGTACACGTGGAAGACGCTCGAGACCGACTTTAACCTGTGGAAGTCGTTTGTCGAGGCGGCGGCCAAGGTAAAGCAGGCCCGCTAGTTCGCGAACCGCATAACAGATAAGGGCGCCCCGCCGGCCACATGGTCCGACGGGGCGCCCTTTTGCCTATACGCGACAGGCACACAGCCCAAGGCTCACAAGCTCTTATTCAGCCGCCTCGCGCAGGGCCGACATCGTAGCCGCATATTGCCGCTGCAACGCATGCATTCCCTCGCGTGCGCCGTCAACGGCATCGGCGCCGCGCAGCGCATCGGTCACCACAACCGCCGGCTCGTACAGATTATCGAATCCCAGGTTCTGGCTCACGCCCTTGAGCGTATGCACTGCCATAAACGCACCTTCAGCGTCTCCCGCCGCCATGGCAGCCTCCAGCTTGTCCATGCTCTCGTCATCCAAAAACTTGAGGGCAAAGCGGGCAAGCATTTCCTCGCCCATCAGCCGAGCGCACGCGTCATCATAATTAGCGCCGATCTTCTCATACGCCTCACGCATGGAAATCATGGGTTAAAAACTCCTTTGGTCAAACTAAATCGTGGGAAACGCGACGACGTCAGCGGGGCGTGCCAACGTCTCGGCAATTTGGTCCTGCACCTCGAGCAGGCAATCGAGCAGCAACGGGTTAAAGGTACCGCACTTACCGTCCAGGATCATCTGGATAGCCTCCTCGTGCGGGATGGCATCCTTGTACACGCGCACGCTCGTCAGCGCATCGTACACGTCGGCCACCGAAACCACCTGTGCGGCAATGGGAATTTCGTCGCCCTTAAGGCCATCGGGATAACCCTTGCCGTCCCAGCGCTCGTGATGCCAACGCGCAATCTGGTACGCATATTCCATAAGCGCATTGCCGGCGTGATGGCTACCCAGCTCACGCAGCATGTCGGCGCCGATCGTGGTATGCGTCTTCATAATCTCGAACTCCTCGGGCGTAAGGCGTCCGGGTTTGTTGGGAATCGCATCGTCAATCGACATCTTGCCGATATCGTGCAGCGCCGAAGCCAGGGCAATCGTGGAGCGCTCCTCATTGTCGAGGGAGATCGCGCCGCTACGCTGGACCAGACAGCCGAGCAGCAGCTCGGTCAGCTTTTCGATGTTCGTAACGTGCCTGCCGCTCTCGCCGTTGCGAAGCTCCATGACGCCGGCCATGATGTCGATGAGCATGCGACTGTTCTTGACGCGCTCGTTGTACTGCTGGGACAGCAGGTTCGTCAGGCGGCGCTGTTTGGCGTATAGGCGGATGGTGTTGCTTACACGGCGGCGCACGACACGGGAGTCAAACGGGCGGTTGATATA
>USQE01000104.1 GCA_900556675.1 uncultured Collinsella sp. | reverse complement strand
ATCTGTATGCAAAAATACAGGAATTTTCATTTGAAAATATCGATAAGTTTTCAAGTTCCTCACTGGTAACACGTCTGACCACGGATGTTACCAACGTGCAGAACGCCTATATGATGATCGTGCGTATCGCAGTGCGGTGTCCGCTGATGTTTCTTTTTGCGTTTACCATGGCATTTATCATGGGCGGCAGCGTCGCCATGGTCTACCTGGTCATCATTCCGCTGCTGGGCTTTGGACTGTTCTTTATCATCTTTAAGGTACGCCCCATCTTCTCGCGCGTGTTCCACAAGTACGATGCCCTTAACGAGTCCGTCGAGGAAAACGTCACCGGCATGCGCGTGGTCAAGAGCTATGTGCGCGAAGACTTTGAGAAGGAGAAGTTCGCCACCGCCGCGCGCGACGTCCAGATGGACTTCACCCGCGCCGAGAAGCTGCTCGCCTTTAACAACCCCATGATGAACATCTGCGTCAACGGCGCATTTGTCGTCATCATCTACCTGGGATCCAAGCTCATCATCACGAGCCAGGGCACGCTGTTCGACGTGGGCCAGCTCTCCTCAATCTTTACCTATGGCTTCACGATCCTCATGAGCCTGATGCAGCTGTCGATGATCTTTGTCATGGTGACCATGGCCGACGAATCGGCGCACCGCATTACCGAGGTGCTGACCGCCGAGCCCACGATCGCCGATCCCGCCGAGCCCGTGCTCGAGGTTGCCGACGGTTCCATCGACTTTGACCACGTGAGCTTTAAGTATTCCGCGCATGCAAAGCGCCAGGCGCTCGACGATATCGACCTGCACATTAAGAGCGGCGAAACCATCGGCATCATCGGCGGTACCGGCTCGGCCAAGTCCACGCTCGTTAACCTCATCGCCCGCCTGTACGACGCCACCGAGGGCACCGTGCGCGTGGGCGGCATGGACGTGCGCGACTACGACTTGGACGCCCTGCGCCACCAGGTGGCCATGGTGCTGCAGAAAAACGTACTGTTTAGCGGCACCATTGCCGAAAACCTGCGCTGGGGCGACCCGAACGCCACCGACGAGGAAGTCCGCGAGGCGGCACATCTGGCCTGCGCCGATGAGTTTGTCGATGGCTTCCCCAAGGGTTATGACACCTGGATCGAGCAGGGCGGCTCCAATGTTTCCGGCGGTCAGAAGCAGCGCCTGTGCATTGCGCGTGCCCTGCTGCGTCGCCCCAAGATCTTGATCCTGGACGACTCCACCAGCGCCGTCGACACCAAGACCGACGCCAAGATCCGCGCAGGGTTGGCAAGCTATCTGCCCAACACGACCAAGCTCATCATCGCCCAGCGCATCAGCTCCGTGCAGGACGCAGACCGCATCATCGTCATGGAGGGTGGCCGTATCGCGCAGATCGGCAACCATGACGAGCTGCTCAAGACGAGCGAGATCTACCGCGAGACCTTTACCTCGCAAAACAAGATGTCTGCCGAGGGCGAAGGGGCCGTCGAGGCCGACACCGAGGCATCCGCAACGCAAGCTCAGACCCAGGAAGGAGGCGAGGCACATGAGTAAGGCAACGACCGCCGAGCGCGCACTCAACCGCAAGGGCGGCACCATGTCGCGCCTCATCAAGACGCTCTTTGGCTTCTACCCCGTGCTTTTGCCCCTCGTCGTTGTCGGCGTGGTGCTCTGCGCCATCATCAACTCCATCGGTACGACCTTCCTTCAGAGCGCCCTGCAGATTATTAGCGAATCGTGGCAGTCGGGCGATTGGGAAGCCGCACAGCCCAAGATCGCACAGCTCGTGACCACCCTCGCCTGCATCTACGGCGTCGGCATCCTGTCCTCGCTCTTCTGGAACCGCGCCATGGCCATCGTCACGCAGGGCTCGCTCGAGAAGCTGCGCGAGAAGATGTTCAACCGCATGCAGGACCTGCCGATTCGCTACTTCGACACGCACCAGCGCGGCGACATCATGAGCCACTACACCAACGACATCGACACGCTGCGCCAGATGATCAGCCAGTCGCTACCCAACCTGCTCATGACGACCATCGTCATCGTCACGGTGTTCTTTATCATGCTGTACTACAGCGTTTGGATGTGCCTGGTCATTGTGGCAGGCGTCGCCTTTATGACCTTTATGACCAAGCTGCTCGGCTCCAACTCCGCGCGCTTCTTCATTGCGCAGCAGACCGAGCTCGGCGTGGTCGAGGGTCATATCGAGGAAGTCATGAACGGCCAGAAGGTCGTCAAGGCATTCTGCCACGAGTCTGCCGCCGAGGCCGATTTTGACGAGCGCAACGAAAAGCTCTTCGAGGTATCGCAGAAGGCCAACATGTACGCCAACATCCTCATGCCTATCCTTATGAACCTGGGTAACCTGCTCTACGTGCTGGTGGCCCTTGCCGGCGGCATTTTCCTGGCGCTGGGCGTGCCCAACCTGAGCATCTCGGGCATGGCGCTGTCCATCGCCGTCGTGGTGCCGTTCCTCAACATGACCAAGCAGTTCTGCGGACAGATCGGCCAGATCTCGCAGCAGATCAACGCCGTAGTCATGGGCCTCGCCGGCGCCGACCGCATCTTCATGCCCATCATCACGACGGTGCCCACCGAAAACACCGCCTCTACCAGCGAGTGGATGTGCGCCGTCGTAAAGGGATACCCCTACGTGATGCGCAATTCCGATAACCCGGAGGAGCGTTTCGGCGTTCCGTTCGATACGCCGCTGTTCCACTGGTACGACGAGGGCGACCGAAACCGCCAGCTCAAGGCGTGGTGCAAGGAGACCTTCGATATCGATGCCGACCTGGTTGCCAAGGCGACCGAGCAGGCGGACCGCGCGCAGCAGACGTTTGAGAACCAGCTGCAGCTGCGCGGCAGGCAGGTGCTCGAGAACGTGCGCGAGGACGGCGGCTACGCGGTGGTGATCGCTTCGCGCCCGTACCACAACGACCCGCTGGTCAACCACGGGCTGCCCAAGCTCTTCTCTGAGCGCGGCATCCCCGTGCTGACGCCCGATGCGGTGCCGGGGGTCTGCAACGTCGATCTTTCCAACAGCCGCATCGACATCGTGAACAACTACCATGCGCGCATGCTGTCGTGCGCGGTCATCGTCGCATCGACGCCCGAGCTCGAGCTCGTGCAGATGGGCAGCTTCGGCTGCGGCCACGATGCGTATCTCACCGATGAGATCGCGCGCATGATGGGCGAGATGGGCTCCAAGGTTCCGATGATGATCAAGCTCGATGAGAGCGACGTCGCCGGTCCCATGGGCATTCGCGTGCGTTCGTTTATCGAGTCGGTCAACCGTCGTCGCGCGGAGGAGCGTGCCGAGGGCGCCCGGGTGCACGCGGTCCATCCGCTCGACGACCCGTATAAGGTCAAGTACACCAAGCGCGACCGGCACGACAAGATCGCGCTGGTCCCCAACACCTCCCATGCGTTCTGCAGGCTCATGACCGCGGCGATGCGCAATCAGGGCGTGCGCGCCGAGGCCCTTGATATCGGGCGCGAGGATGCCATCCGCCTGGGCAAACGCTATGTGCACAACGACATCTGCTTCCCCGCGCAAATCGTGATCGGCGAGGCGCTCGCGGCACTCGAGAGCGGTAAGTACGACCCGCACGACGTCGCCGTGGTGACTGGCAAGTATATCGGCGACTGCCGCCTGACGCACTACATGCCCCTGCTGCGCCGCGCGCTCGACGACGCGGGATACGACTATGTCCCGGTGCTCACCAACGACGACGTCGATGCCCACAATGCGCATCCGGGCTTCAAGCTCGGCCTTGGCCCGAGCATCCAGATCGCCTACGGTCTTCCCATGATCGATACCCTCGAGGCCATGCTTAGGCGCATCCGTCCCTACGAGCTCGAGAAGGGCGCGGCGGACGCTGCGTTCGACCGCGCGCTCGATGAGGTTATCGAGGGCATGGAGCGCTCCGGGCTGAGAGGCCAGGCGACGGGCTTCAAACGCGCGCTTGCGATCATGGACGCCGTTCCGTACGACCGCTCGAACCCGCATCCGACCGTTCTCATCGTGGGCGAGTACCTGCTCAATTTCCATCTCGGCGCCAACCACGAGATCGAGCGCTACCTCGAGGACAACGGGCTCGAGGTCATCGAGGCGCGCATGACCGACGTGATCCGCAAGACCTATTTCTACAAGCATGCGCAGTCGCGCGAGTTCCACGTCGACCTGTCGCTGCCCGAAAAGGCCTGGTACGCCACGGCGGACAACCTGTTCGAGCTCGCGCACGACCGTTGCGACCGCCTGGGCGCGGCGAGCCCGCTCTACGAGCCGCCGACGCGCATGCCCGAGCTCGTGCGCGCGAGCGATAAGATCCTGCACCATACGTTCGATGCGGGCGAGGGCGTGCTGATTCCGGCGGAGATCCTCGAGCACGCCAAGCGCGGCTGCCGCAACTTCGTGATCCTGCAGCCGTTCGGGTGTCTGCCCAACCATGTCGTGGGGCGCGGGCTCATCCATGCGCTCAAGGAGCAGTATCCCACGGCGCAGTTCCTGCCGCTCGACTACGATCCCGACGTGAGCTTCGCCAACGTGGAGAACCGTCTTCAGATGCTCATCATGAACGCCAAGGCGCAGGGGTGCGGTGAGGCGCATGGCGAGACCGCGTAAGGACGCCGATGCGCCCGATGCACGCACCCGTATCATCGAGGCGTTTTGGGAGCTCATCGAGAACAACAGCATCTTCGAGCTGTCGGTTGGCGAGGTGACCCGCGCCGCCCGGTGCAATCGCGGAACGTTTTACTACTATTTTCACGATTTCGATGAACTCGTCGCCATCGCCATAGCCCAACTGCTGCAGGATAACGAGCTCATCACCGATGCCCTCTGGCATTTTTCGAGCGAGGGCGACCTTTCGGCGTTCGACCGGCGCGACGTCCGCTGCCTGCTGCGGCGCATCGTCATCACCATGAGGGCGGGTGCCGCCGAGCAGGTCGTGCAGGGCATCCATGCGATCATCATCGACCGCGTGAGAGAGATCGTCCACCCCGACGGAGAAGAAGATCGGAAGGCGGATTCGAGCTTTGCGGTGGGCTTTCTGGTCTCGGGCATCATGGACTTTGTGATGGCGGTCGGCTTTGCCCGGGAGGGCGGCGAGGAGATAGACCTCGAGCAGCTGGGGGACAGCGCGTGCGCGTACCTGAGGGCGGTCGCCATGCAGACGGTGGAAACGGTCGCGCAAGTCGAGGGCGTCGATACATCCGAGCTGCTCGAACGCGTCTCCAAGGAGGCCGATGCCTATCGCGCA
>USQE01000103.1 GCA_900556675.1 uncultured Collinsella sp. | reverse complement strand
GGCACATGAAGGGCCAGCGCTGGTCGAGGGTCTTGCTGCCGTTGACGCGCACGCGATCGACGGTGTAGCAGGGGTTGGACTCGAGCTCGGTCACGCCGTCCACCTCGGGCGCGGTCACCGTGCCGTCGGTCGGAGCCTGAGCATCAAAGTCGATGCAGTCGAGGCTCTGCTCAATGTGCAGCGGGCGCAGGTTGCCGTCAGTCCCGGGACGGTCGTAGTCGTACAGACGATACGTCACGTCGCTCGACTGCTGCGTCTCCAAAATGAGCGTGCCGGTCTTGATGGCGTGCACGGTACCGGAATCAATCTGGAAAAAGTCGCCCTTGTGAATCGGCAACACGTTGAGCATGTCGTCCCAACGTCCTTCCTCGATCATTTGTGCGGCCTCGGCGCGGTCCTTGGCACGCTGGCCGACGATGATCGTGGCGTCGGGCTCGCAGTCCAGCACATACCAACACTCGGTTTTGCCCAGGCTACCGTTCTCGTGCTCGGCAGCGTACTCGTCGTTGGGATGAATCTGGATCGAAAGGTCGTCCTTGGCGTCCAGAATCTTAATGAGCAGCGGGAACTCCTTGCCCTCGCAGTTGCCAAAGAGCTCGCGATGCTCGGCCCACAGCCACGACAGCGTGTGGCCGGCATACGGGCCCTCCGCAATCTGGCAGTCGCCGTTGGGGTGGGCCGAGATGGCCCAGCACTCACCGATGGGGCCATCGGGAATGTCGTAGCCAAATACGGTTTCGAGCTGGCGACCGCCCCAGATCTTCTCGTGGAAGATCGGCGTCAGCTTAATCAAATCGGACATGTTCATACCCCCATTGTGTTGCGCGGGCGCTGCACAAAACAGCTCAAAGCGAGCGCCCGGATGACTACAAAAACCTATGCCAACGTTACGTTGTGCAACTCAAAGCGGTCGCCAACGTTGCGCGAGACCGAATACTCAAAGGCGGCGCCGCTGTCCAAAAAACCAATCTGGGTGAGCTCGAGCAGGGGAGAGCCGGGCTTGGTGTCCAAGCGCTCGGCTTCTTCCTCGGTTGCTGCCACGGCGCGAATGGTACGGTGGAAGCTCGAAATCTTCAGCCCGCATTGCTCGCGGATGAAGTGGTAGACCGATCCGTACAGGTCCTTCTTTTTAAGGCCTGGAATCAGCTCGAGGGGCATGTAGGTGTACTCGATAACGATGGGCTTCTCATCGGCCTGACGCACGCGCACGATGTGATAGGCAAAGTCATCCTCGGCAATTCCCAGCTGGGCTGCGATGTCCGCTGGTGGATTAACAATCGAGAAATCGTAGACCACCGAGGTCACCTTCTCCCCGCGGTGCTCATACGAAAAGCCCTGGGCACGGTCGTTTTTGCCCTGGAAAAACGCCTGACCGGGAAGTCCCGCCGTGTCCTTAACGTAGGTACCCGATCCGCGTCGGCTGGTAATAAGACCTTCCTCGGTGATTTGCTCGATAGCTCGTTTGACGGTGATTTTGGAAACGCTATAGAGCTCGCAGAACTCAACGACGGTGGGAAGCTTGTCGCCCGGTTTAAGAGTGCCATCCTCGATGCTTCGACGAATATCTGCAGCTATTGCCTCGTATTTGGGAATCATTGAACCTCCTTTCCGACATATATCAATACGCAAGTAAGTATAACCCTTAACAAGGCACCCATATAACCTTTATCTAAGAAGCTCGAGAAAGAAAAAAGAAAAAGACGCTTTACTTTTAGAATTAGAGCGCTATAGTTTAAGCAACGAACGGAATCTTTCCGCAGAACAGGATCGACCGTTTGGGGACGGTTTTGTTTTGGCGGGTTGGATATCGGTATGACCGGTGCGCGCCCGCGCCGGATAACCTGCCAAAGCAAACCCGTCTCCAACCGGAAGCTCTAGAACACGAAAGCGAGGACTTTGATGGCACAGTATCAGCTGCCCAACGACTTCTTCTTTGGCGCTGCTATGTCCGGCCCGCAGACTGAGGGTCAGTGGAACCAGGGCGGCAAGCTCGAGAACCTGTGGGACACCTGGTCCATCCAGGATCTGGGCTCGTTCTACAACTGCGTTGGCTCTTACGCCGGCAATGACTTTATGGCCAAGTACCAGGAAGACCTTCGCATTTTGAAGGACTTGGGCCTGGATACCTATCGCACTTCCATCCAGTGGAGCCGTCTGCTCGATGCCGACGGCAACCTCAACGAGGAAGGCGCCGCGTGGTATCACGAGTTGTTCCGCGCCTCTCGCGAAGCCGGCCTGGAGCCGTTTGTCAACTTGTACCACTTTGACATGCCCACCTACCTTTTTAACCGTGGCGGCTGGGAGAGCCGTGAGGTTGTCGAGGCTTACGCACATTACGCCGACGTCGCCTTCCACGAGTTTGGCCAGGAGATCAAGTACTGGTTCACCTTTAACGAGCCCATCGTCGAGCCCGAGCAGCGCTATCAGGAGGGCGTGTGGTTCCCGCAGCTCCACGACTTTAGCCGCGCTCGCACCGTGCAGTATCACATCTCGCTGGCACATGCGCTGGCCGTGGCCAACTACCGTCGCGCCTATGACGAGGGCGCCGTTCGCAGCGATGCCAAGATCGGCATGATCAACTGCTTTACTCCGGTCTACACCAAGGAGAACCCCAGCGAGGCAGACCTCGAGGCCGTGCGTATGACCAGCGGCATCAACAATCGCTGGTGGCTCGACCTTATTACCAAGGGCGAGCTTCCTGCCGATGTGCTCGACAGCCTGGCCGAGGGCGGCGTTAAGCTCCCGTTCCGTGCCGGCGACCAAGAGATTCTCAAGCAGGGTGTTGTCGACTGGCTCGGCTGCAACTACTACCACCCCACGCGTGTTCAGGCACCGGCGAGCAAGGTCGACCAGTACGGCCTGCCGCATTTTGCCGACGAGTACGTATGGCCCGATGCCGTTATGAATGAGAGCCGCGGCTGGGAGATCTACCCGCAGGGCCTCTACGACTTTGGCATGGACTGCGCTAAGAACTACCCCGATCTTGAGTGGTTCGTTTCCGAGAACGGCATCGGCATCATGGACGAATACAAGAACCGCGATGCCGAAGGAACCATCCAGGATGACTACCGCGTCGACTTTGTGCGCCAGCACCTGGAGTGGGTTGCCAAGGCAATCTCCGAGGGCGCCAAATGCCGGGGCTATCACTACTGGGCCGTCATCGATAACTGGTCTTGGGCCAATGCCTTTAAGAATCGCTATGGCTTTGTCGAGGTCGATCTCATGGGCGGCTACAAGAGCCGCCTTAAGAAGTCGGCAGCCTGGCTCAAACAGGACGCCACGACCCACGTGGTTGATTAGCGACCGGGCGAACGCCCAGACCGCGCGCCGCCGCGCGCAACACATGGCACATCTGGTGGCAGAGGGCGACAGACCACCGTGCGCATAGGAAAAGGCCGGATTTGAAAGTTAGGAGCAATCATGGCCAGTGACAACGGAAAGAGCTTCCTCGACAAGTTTGCCGAGGTCTCTGCGAAGGTGGGAAATCAGGTTCACCTGCGTTCCCTGCGTGACGCCTTCGCGACCATCACGCCGCTCTATATCCTTGCGGGTATCGCGGTTCTTATTAATAACGTCGTGTTCCCTCTGTTCCCGCTCGATGCGGCGGGCCTTGCCAACCTTCAGACGTGGGGTTCGGCAATTACGCTGGGCACCCTCAACGTCTCTGCCATTATCTTGGCCGGATTGATTGGCTACAGCCTCGCCAAGAACAAGCGTTTCGATAACCCGCTCGCTTGCGTGGTCGTCGCCATCTCTGCCTTCGTCATCATGATGCCGCAGCAGATCACCGCCTCGCTTGCCGCCACGAGCCCGCTGCTCACCGACAAGATCACCTCCGCCGAGGTCACGGGCGCTCTTTCGACTGCCAACACCGGCACTAACGGTCTGTTCTCGGCCATTATCATCGCTCTGCTCTCCGTCTCGCTCTTCATCAAGATTTCTGGCGTCGAGAAGCTCAAGGTTAAGCTGGGCGAGGGCGTGCCCCCCGCGGTCTCCAACTCCTTCAACGTCATGATCCCGATGCTGCTCAACCTCGCGATCTTCGCTCTTGCCGCGGCCCTGCTCGCCGTGTGCGCCGGCACCGATCTGTGCACCATCATCTCCACGTGCATCTCCAACCCGCTCAAGAGCATCATGAACGCCGGTCCGTGGGCTGTTATCCTCATCTACACCCTTGCCAACCTGCTGTTCTGCGTCGGTATTCACCAGTCCACCATCTCTGGCGCTACCGTCGAGCCGATCCTGACCATGCTCATCGTCGACAACATGGCTACCTTTGCCGCCGGTGGCACCATCCAGCCCGATCACTACATGAACATGCAGATCGTTAACAGCTTTGCCCTCATCGGCGGCTCGGGCTGCACCCTCATGCTTCTGCTCGACACGCTCCTGTTCTCCAAGAACAAGGCTTCCGAGACCGTTTCCAAGATGGCTATCCTGCCTGGTCTGTTCAACATCAACGAGCCGGTTATCTACGGTTACCCCATCGTGTACAACCTGCCGCTCATGATTCCGTTTGTCCTCCTCCCCGATCTGTTCATCGGCATCACCTATGGCCTTACCTGCGCAGGCATCATCAGCCCCTGCATCGCCCAGGTGCCCTGGACCATGCCTCCCGTCATCAATGCCCTGCTCGCTACGGGCTTTGACTGGCGCGCCGGCGTGTGGCAGGCTCTCGAGATTGTCATTGGCATGGCCGTCTACCTGCCCTTTATGAAGATTTCCGAGAAGGCAATCGCCAAGCAGGAGGCTCTCGCCGAGTAGAACGCCTAACGTTCGTCCCTTTCACCTTTGCGGGCGCCGGTACGCGGTGCCGGTGCCCGCGGCTCTCTCCCTTGTGTAAAGATGCAGGGGGGTGGGCACAATAGCCGCAAGGAATAAAACCAGTTGTCGTCTGCGCGCCGCGCAGTTATAAGGAGGAAACCATGAAGAAGATCATGCTCTGCTGCAATGCCGGTATGTCCACGAGCCTGCTGGTCCAGAAGATGCAGGCCGAGGTTGCAAACCGTGGTCTGGATATCGAGGTCGAGGCTCGTCCCATGAACGAGGCCCACGATCACCTGGACGAGTGCGACATGTTGCTGCTTGGCCCGCAGATCGGCTACACCAAGGGCGACTTTGAGAAGGAGGCCGCCGGTCGTTTTCCGGTCGAGGTCATCAACATGGTCGACTACGGCCGCATGAACGCTGCCGGCATCATCGACCACTGCGTCAGCGTGATGGGCTAGGTGCTCTGTATGGAGGATATGAACG
>USQE01000102.1 GCA_900556675.1 uncultured Collinsella sp. | reverse complement strand
CGATGCCAGCGGATTGGGCATAGGCCCCGCGTGCCCGCCGAATGAGCGTGGATTTTCGGATGAAATAATCCGTCGCAGGTCCAAATGCCGTCCAATTATCCACTCCCGCACACCTTTCGTCTCCAACCGTGAGATGAGAGATAGACGAGAGACGTATACGAAAGATGGCTGTACAGCAAAGAGCCAAACAATTAATAGTGCTGTTTGGTCGGTGATTGTTTTTTCAGTAAAAACACTTACGAATAAAGCAAGTTGCAAACAGCTGCCCCCTTATTTCGTGCTCATTTTTAAGGCGAGAAATTGCCGCCATATGATCGGACGAGTTTCAACGATTGCGATTTAGTATTTGGCGCGGATGCGGTCGATTCCGATGAAACGCTAGTTGACCACGCGGTAGATTGTGCTTTCTCCCAGACGCCCCGGCAATGCGCAATAAGCCAGATAACGAAGCGATTACCGGCGCGTCTATCCATAGGGAATTCCGGGAAAGCTTCTGCGGACAGTCAAAAGATTCGTCGGCCCCAAGCGGATTAAAGGTATTTGCATAGGACGTCATTTAACTAGAGACGATGCATATTGAATCGTTCAATGAACTTGCACGCTGTGTCCAACAACGCCGATTGTTGTTTTAAGGGGCTTGATGAAAGAACGGGACCAAAATAGTACTTGCATAGTTAGTTATATAAAGTATTATAACGTTATGGGATGAATGAAGGGTTCATCCAAGTGAGTTAGGAGTAAGGGATGTTCAATTTCGATGAGCCTCGTTACGAGAAGGTTGTGAGCGATGCCCTCGCTCTCCGTCCTCAGATTGAGGCTGCCGT
The DNA here is from genome assembly GCA_900556675.1 of uncultured Collinsella sp. Classification (GTDB taxonomy): domain Bacteria; phylum Actinomycetota; class Coriobacteriia; order Coriobacteriales; family Coriobacteriaceae; genus Collinsella. The sequence continues at coordinate 4,450 of USQE01000102.1, read as the reverse complement.
GGACAAGGTCTGCGAGCAGGGTTATTCCAACATCTTCTTCATCGGCTGCGGCGGCACCTGGGCCCACACGCTCCCGATGAAGTACTGGGTCGAGACCACCACGGCCGACGTCGACGTCCACTGCGAGATTGCCGCTGAGTTCCTCGCATGCCCGCCCAAGGCCTTCAACAAGGACTCGGTCTGCGTCTTCTCCACCCGTACCGGCACCACCCCCGAGATCATCGAGGCCGCCAAGTTCTGCCAGGAGCAGGGCGCCCGCACGCTGATGTATGTCTCCAACGACAACACCCCGGCCACTGAGTACGCCGATTACAAGTTCTTCAGCTTCGCCGAGGACGACGTTCTGTGCGAGGCCATCTACACCTACCAGATCACGCTGGTCGCCCGCTTCCTCAAGAACGCCGGCGCCTTCCCCAAGTACGACACCTTCATGGAGGAGTTCGGCAACATCGCTCCGTACCTCATCAAGGCCAAGGACGCTCAGGACGAGCGCTGCGCCGCCATGGCCGAGGACTTCAAGGACACCGACTACCACATGGTGATCGGCTCCGGCATGCTCTGGGGCGAGGCCTACGACTACGCCATGTGCATTCTCGAGGAGATGCAGTGGATCAAGACCAAGTCCATCCACGCCGCCGAGTTCTTCCACGGCACCATCGAGCTGTGCGAGGAGGGCACGAGCCTCATCATGCTCTACGGCGAGGACGACACCCGTAAGCTCATGGACCGCGTGGACAACTTCACCCACATGCTCGCCGACGAGAAGGGCGTCCATGTCCGCGTGAACAAGTTCGACACCGCCGAGGTCGAGCTGCCGTTCAGCGACCCCGAGTTCCGCAAGATCGTCTCCCCGATGGTCACCTACACCATCACCGAGCGCCTGAGCTGCCATCTCGAGCACGTCCGCAACCACCCGCTCACCACGCGTCGCTACTATCACCAGATGAACTACTAATCCTTTCAAATTGCTGCTGTTGCCTGCAGGCGAGCTGTTCTGAACGTCTCGCCTGCAGGCTTATTTCTGGGGTTAATCAGAATAGTTGCCCAGTACCTCCAAGTTGCGCTGGTCGCATTATGGCGTCTATGGACGAGCAAGCATTTGGCATTACGATGCTTGGTCGTCCGCTGTTTACGAGCCTGTTCGTTGGCTTGATCCTTGGCGATGTCCAGCAGGGCGTTATCGTCGGCGCTGCTTTGGAGTCCATGTTCATGGGCGCCATCATGGTCGGTGCGGCGGTTCCTCCCGAGGTCTATGCTTCCGGCGTGCTTGGCTGCGCGTTTGCCGTCATTACGGGTACGGGCACGGCAACTGCCGTCGCACTCGCCCTTCCCGTCTCCGTCTTCCTTCAGGTGTGGCGCAACTTCTGCTACGCCGTTCCGGGTGCCTTTGCCTGCAAGAAGATTGAGACCGCTCTGGCAAATCGCGATCTTGCCAAGGCGAACCTGTACCATCTGACCGTCGTGCCGCTGTCGATTGGCATTCCGTCTGCACTGCTGGTGTTTTGCTCGCTGTTCTTTGGTGCCGACCTCATCAACAATGCGCTCAACGCGATTCCGCAGTTTGTGATGGACGGCCTCAACGTTGCATCCGGCGTCATGGTCTGCATCGGCTTCGCACTTCTTATTAGGACCATGGGCGATAACAAGCTGCTTCCTTGGCTGTTCCTGGGATTCATTATGGTCATCTACCTCAAGATGGACGTTATCGGCGTCGCCGCAGCTGCCATTTGCGTCGCACTGCTCCTGGCCTTCCGCGAGGGCTCGTCCGGTCCGCAGACGGTTGCTGCAGATGAAGAGGAGGACTTCTAATGGCTATCCAGAACACCGACCTCAAAGAGGCCAAGAAGGACGCGATTATGACTCCCGATATGTATCGGAGCATGTTCCTTCGCCAGTTTACGAGCCAGTGCTCGCAGTCGTACGACAAGATGATGGCAATGGGCTTCATGTACACCATTCAGAAGCCCCTGCGAAAGATCTATCCCAACGACGACGATTACTATGCGGCGCTCGATCGCCATACCGAGTTCTTTAACATCACGCCTCATGTGCTTCCGTTTGTAGCCGGCCTTACGGTTTCGATGGAAGAGCAGGCGGCTGCCGATAAGAACTTCGACACGTCCTCGATTAACGCTATGAAGGTCGGCCTCATGGGACCGCTTTCCGGCATTGGTGATTCGTTCTACTGGGGTACGTTCCGCGTGGTCGCCGCCGGCATTGGTATTGGCATCGCGTCGACGGGCAACCCGCTCGGCCCCATCGTGTACGCGCTCATCTACTCCGTGATTAACTTTGCAACGCGTATCGTCGCCGCCCATCTGGGATACGACCTGGGAACCAAGTTCCTGCAGCAGTCCGAAGAGAACAACCTTATGTCTCGCATGACGCATGCTGCCGGCGTTCTCGGAATGACCGTTATCGGCGCCATGATTGCGGCACAGGTCTCACTGTCCACGGCTTTGACCTTTGATGTGGGTGGTTCGGAGATTGTCCTGCAGGATCTGTTCGATTCGATCTTCCCCGGTCTGCTGCCCTTGCTGGCAACGTTCGCTTGCGTTGCCCTGTACAAAAAGGGTGTCAAGACCATTTGGATTATTATTGGCATCTTCGCGATCTGCATCATCGGAACGGGCTTGGGAGTGTTCGCGGCGGCGTAAAGTTGACTGCTATGCTCGCGCGTTGGATAACTAACTGACCGTTTGAAAACGGGGCTCGGCGTAAGGCCGGCCCCGTTTTTTTGTTTGAGGGATTTTCCGACCGTCCAAAAATCCACGCTCGTCCATCACTCACGTATCTCTCATCTCTCATTTGTCACTAATACGAGAGATGGCACAAAGACGAGAGATAATTACGAGAGATAACTGAGAGACGAAGGAAATCTATTCGCGGCATTCTCCGCCGGGCCGAGCGAAAGGACGTGCAGATGAACGAAAACGAGCTGACCGGTCTGCTCGAGTCTTTAAGGCGCATGGGCTCGGACGATCTTAACGTCGAGGTCAAGGAGAGCGCCACGACGCTTTCCCGCGACGTATGGGAAACGGTTAGTGCATTCGCGAATACCGCTGGTGGAATTATCGTGCTCGGCGTGAGCGAGCGCGCGGGCTTTGTCCCGGTTGAGAACTTTGAGACCGAGAAGGTGCTCAACCAATTCGTAGCGGGCATGGGTGATGCCGGCGGTCGCGGAAAACTGGCCAATCCGCCCAAATACACCATTGAACGCGTGGAGCTCCAGGGCACCGTGGTTCTGGTCATCACGATTGAGGAGCTCGACCCGTCGAGCAAGCCTTGTTATGTCATAGAGCGGGGCGCTCAAGGCGGCAGCTACAAACGCATCGATGACAAAGATGTTCCGCTTTCGTCGACTGAGGTCCTGTCCTTGTCGTCGTATGAGCGGACGAGCCCCAGTGATCGCGATGCAGTGCCCGGCGCGGTCGCAGGCGATCTTGACGAGGCCCTGGTCGACCGCACGATAGAGCGTGCTTTCTCACTGACACCTCGTGCGATGCGCGGCGCGCCGGACAAGAAAACGAAGCTGGAGCGCCTGAATTTCCTCGACTCCCAGGGCAATGTCACTAAGGCCGGACTCCTGGCTGCGGGCGCCTATCCTCAGCAGTTCTATCCCAAGCTCTTTATCGATGTGGCGGTCTATGCCGGAACGCAGAAGGGCGCGGCGGGGTCGTTGAGGTTCATGGACCGTACGATCTGCGAGGGAACGTTGGGCGAAATGATCTCGGATGCCGTCGCGGCAATCGCCAAGAATTTGCGGCGAACCTCGACGATCCAAGGCGTCTCGCGTGTCGACTCGCTGGAGATTCCCGAGGAAGTCCTGCGCGAGGCAATCGCCAACGCCGTAATCCACCGAGAATACGGAGATCGGTTCTGTGGGCAGTCGATCGCTGTTGACGTCTTTGATGACCGTATCGAGGTGACGAACCCCGGCGGCCTATACGGAGGAAAGACTCGCGAGAATCTGTTTGACGGCAGCTCCCGATGTCGCAATGCTACGCTTGTGAAGCTCATGTCGCTTGTCCCATTGCCCGACGGTGCGGGCTCTCCTGCCGAAGGCAACGGGTCGGGCATTCCAATGATGCTAGATGCCATGCGTGCGCACGGTCTGGCCGAGCCATTGTTTTGCCCGGGTTTCGACCGGTTTAAGGTTGTCCTCTACCGAGCGAAGGTTGAGCAAATCGATCATGGCGGGGACTTAATTGTGGCGGCACTCAAGCGCAACGGCGAACTGGGAACACGTGAACTGGCAGAATGCACGGGACTCACCGTCTCCCAGGTTAGGACGCGCGTCAATGCGCTTATCGCGCAGGGCAAGCTAGAGCCTACGGCCGCGGCGACGAGCCGTAACCGCAAGTATCGACTAACAAGGCGCGCAGAGCAGCTGCACTAGTGGCTGCCCCGCCTCACATCCTGCCATTTCACGCGCTGTACATCGAAACCT
>USQE01000101.1 GCA_900556675.1 uncultured Collinsella sp. | reverse complement strand
ACCTTGCCCATGTTGAGCCGGGCGAGCTGCATATCAACCAAGAGGAGATCTCGGAAGTGCGTCGCGTGGCTCCGTCCGAGCTCAAAGGCTACCTGCAGGGTCACCCCGAGCAGCTGGCCCCCTGGCTCCGCGAGGCCCTCGGCGACCCATTCATCCGCACGGCCCTCGCTATGTAAAAAAGACAGTCCCTTTGCCACATCCAAACCGTCACAACATTCGGCGAAAATCTCGAAAACGAGGAAAAGCGTCGAATGTTGTGACGGTTTTTGTCTAGGGAATCGCTTCTCATCCAAAAAATCCGCTTGACTGTATTGCCGCAACACAGCGCAACGTAAGGGGTGTCCGATAACGGGCGCCCCTTTTTAAGCGGCAACATGGCTGCGAATTCGGAGCGCCCCCAACAAGAAAGGTGGGGAGATGGAAGCGGAAAAGAAGGCGTTTAAGATCACCAAGCGCGAAATTGGCTTTGTGCTGGGTATCGTTGTCTTTTTGCTGGTGAAGTTTCTTCCTTTGGCGGAGCTGAGCTCGACGGTCGAGCTCACGGTCGGCGGTCAGACCTGTCTGGCACTGACGCTCGCCACGGTGGTGTTCTGGGCATGCGGCGTGGCACAGCCGGGCTTTGTGGGCCTGCTCTACTGCGCACTGCTCGTCCTGTTCAAGGTGTGCGTGGACGACACGGGCGCCGCGAGCATCTCGGCGACGGTCGCCTCCACGTTTAGCTCGTGGACCAAGGCCACCATGTGGCTCGTCATCGGCGCCTACCTCATCGCCAGCGCGGTCAAGGAGTCGGGCCTGGGCGAGCGCATCGCCTACGCGTTCATGCTCAAGTTCGTGCGCGACGCCAAGTCGCTCATCATCTCGATCTTCGCGCTCACCTTTGTGCTGTCGCTGCTGATCCCGCATCCGTTCCCCCGCGCCTTCCTCATCCTCGCCGTCGTCTCGGTCATCGCCGAGTCCGCCGGCTACGGTGACGACGACAAGGGCAAGCTCGGCTTCCTCGTGTTTGCCGCTGCCGCCCCGGGTTCCATGTTCTTCCTGACGGGCGACTCCACGCTTAACCCGCTCGTTGCGCAGTACAGTGCCGAGGCCGGCGGCATGAGCCCGTCCTTCGTCGACTGGTTCCTGTACATGAGCGTGCCTATGCTGGTTGCGCTGCTGTGCACCCTGTTCCTGGGCCTTTTCCTCTTTAAGCCCAGCAAGGAGCTCGTCTACGATCGCGAGCAGATCGTGGCCAAGCAGGCCGCGCTCGGCAAGCTCTCCGTCAAGGAGATCCGCACCATCGTGTGGCTTGTCATCGCCATCGCGCTGTGGCTCACCGTCTCGGGCGACTATATCGGCTGGGTCACCCTGGCCATTGGCGTTGCTCTCGCCATGCCCATCATCGGCGAAGTCCTCACTCCCGCCAGCTGGAACGCTGTCGACATCAAGTCCCTCATGTTCCTGACGGCCGCCATGGCCGTGGGCTCCGTGGGCGGTGCCACCGGCATGAACGCCTGGATCGCCGACGTCGTGCTCCCCAGCTCCGTGCCTGAGAACATCTTCCTGTTCGCCCTGCTCGTCGCCGCGCTTTCCATGATCATCCACATGTTCATGGGCTCGGTCATGGCCGTGCTCGGCGTGTGCGTGCCGGCATTTATCAGCTTTGCCGCCGGCTCCAGCGTGAGCCCACTCGCCGTGGCGCTCATCGTCTTCACGTCCATCAACATCCACTACATCCTGCCGTTCCATAACCTGCCGATCCTTATCGGCGAAGGCAAGGACGCCGGCGGCTACACCTCCAAAGAGGCTATGCGCATGGGCATCCCCCTCACCGCGGTCGTCTTTGTCGTCGTGCTGGTCGAGGCCGCCTGGTTCCACCTCTTTGGCCTGATGTAAGCGGTCGAGCGCCCCGGCTGTAAGCAGCCAAGCGCTTGAACTTCGAGTGGTCGAGCGCTCCATTTGTGAGCGCCGCGGCCCCATTACGTTACCCCGTCCGGCGGCACCCCGTCGCCGGACACTCTCCCGAAAGGAGTACGCCATGTCCACTACCGATGCTTCCCAGATCCACGACCTGCGTTCCGCGCTCGACTTTTTGCGTGAGATGCCGGGCCAGCTGCTCGAGACCGACACCCAGGTCGATCCCGATGCCGAGGTCTCGGGCGTCTACCGTCACGTCGGTGCTGGCGGCACCGTCATGCGCCTGACCAAAGAGGGTCCGGCGATGGTCTTCAACAACGTCAAGGGCTTTGACGACGCCAAGGTCTGCATCGGTATGCTTGCCAGCCGCAAGCGCGTTGCCGCCCTGCTCGACCTGGACGAGGAGCACCTGGGCCTCGAGATCGGCAAGCGCTTCGAGAACCTGATCGCCCCCGAGCAGATCGCCGAGGGCAAGCACGTCGACTGCCAGGAGGTCGTGTACAAGGCGACCGACGAGGGCTTTGACCTGCGCAAGATCGTTCCCGCTCCCACCAACACGCCCGTTGACGGCGGCCCCTACATCACCATGGGCCTCGCCTGTGGCACGAGCCCCGATGGCACCCAGTCCGACGTAACCATCCACCGCTTCTCCTGCGTCGACAAGGACAAGCTCGCCATGTGGATCACCCCGGGCAGCCGTCACCTGGGTGCGTTCTTTGACGAGTACTGCCAGCGCGGCGAGGATATGCCCATCTCCATCTCCATCGGCCTGGACCCCGCCGTGTACATGTGCTGCGGCTTCGAGGCTCCCACCACGCCGCTCGGCTTCAACGAGCTGCAGATCGCCGGCGCCCTGCGCGGCCGCGCCGTCGAGCTTGCCGACTGCGTCACCGTTCCGCAGAAGTGCATTGCCAATGCCGAGTACGTGCTCGAGGGCTACCTCATGCACGACGAGACCATCAACGAGGATGTCAACGGCCACGGCTACGCCATGCCCGAGTTCCCCGGCTACACCGGTGGCGCCAAGGTCTGCCCGGTGATCAAGATCACCGCCGTCACCACGCGCGTCAACCCCATTATGGAGAGCTGCATCGGCCCTTCGCACGAGCACGTGTCCATGGCCGGTATCCCCACCGAGGCCTCCATCTACAAGATGGTCGAGACCGCTATCCCGGGCCGCCTGCTCAACGTTCACGCCGCTCCCTGCGGTGGCGGCAAGTTCGTTGCCATCATGCAGTTCAAGAAGTCGAGCAAAAATGACGAGGGCCGTCAGCGCAACGCCGCCATGCTCGCCTTCTCGGCGTTCTCCGAGCTCAAGCACGTCATCCTTGTCGACGAGGATGTCGACATCTTCGATATGAGCGACGTGATGTGGGCCATGACCACGCGCTTCCAGGCCGACGTGGACCTCATCACCATCCCCGGTTGCCACTGCCACGTGCTCGATCCGTCCAACGACCCCGCGTTCGATCCTTCGATCCGCGAGCACGGTATCGCCTGCAAGGCCATCTTCGACTGCACGGTTCCGTTTAACCTCAAGAAGAACTTCATCCGCTCGCAGTTCATGGAGATCGACAAGGACAAGTGGGCCGCCGAGCTCGCCTTCTAGTAAGTAGCCCTACCAAGTAGTTAAGGAGTTGTCATGCCTGAGTCTTCTGTTCGTCCCCGTCGCATTGTCGTTGGCGTGTCTGGCGCCAGCGGTGCGGCACTGGGCCTTGAATGCCTCAAATGCCTGCGCCAGGCCGGCGCTGAGTCGGCGCTTGTCGTCACGCGCGGGGGAGAGATCACCATCGAGCAGGAGCTCGGCATGACGCTCGACGAGTTTGCGTGCTATGCCGATGTGGTCTACGACAACAAGAACATTGGCGCTGCCATCGCAAGCGGCACCTATCCGGTCGACGGCATGATCGTGGCTCCCTGCTCCATGAAGACGCTCGTCGGCATCGCGAGCGGCTACAGCGAAAACCTGTTGCTGCGTGCGGCCGATGTGCAGATGAAAGAGCAGCGCCGCCTGGTGCTTATGGTGCGCGAGACGCCCTTCAGTGCGATCCATGTCGACAACATGGCACGCCTGGCGCGCGTGCCGGGCGTCATGCTCATGCCGCCCATGCTCACGTTTTACAACGGCCCCGCCACGCTCGATGAGGCGGTGCATCACATCGCCGCCAAGGCACTCGAGGCCGTCGGCGTGTCGTGCGCCAACTATAAGCGCTGGTCATAGGCATCTTTAGGGTAGGATACGAGTAGTGTTTGAGCCCGCTGCCCCTGTGGGCGGCGGGCTTTTCGTGTCAAAGGGTGTGTCGGGAGGACCTATGCAGACGGGTATGTATGCGATTAGCGAGATGGCGAGCTTGTTTAACGTTTCGCGCCAAACGCTCATCTACTACGACAAGATCGGTCTGTTTAAACCCGCCGTGGTTAACGAAAAAGGCTACCGTTTCTATTCGCCCACGCAGATCCCGCTCATGCGTCTGATCTGCATGCTGCGCGACTTGGGACTGGAACTCGATGAGATCGATCGCCTGACCTCGACGTTAGACATTGGAGAGATGACCGATCACCTGCACTCGCGGGTGCAGGCGCTCGACGAGCAGATTGCCGGGCTCAAAGTCGAGCGCGCGAGCGTGCAGGAGCGGCTGAGTTTTTACGACGAGGCGGTCTATTGGCGCGAGCGCGAGGGCAAACCGGAGCTCGAGCAATTCGAGCGCCGCTACGTGGTCTTTGAGGAGTTCCCGAGCGATATCGAGCGTGGCCGCTCGATGCTGCACCCCACGCTCATGCGGGCGATTCTGCGCATGCGTGCGCTCACGGGCACACGCCCCATGCGCGGTTGGGGCGCCATGCTGCGTCGCGAGGCGCTGCATTCCGACGACCCCATCGCCGGTGCCGGTTCCTTTGCCGTGTTGCCGCGTGGTGCCGAGGAAATACTGCCGAGCGATCCTGCCGAGCTGGCGGAGATTGGCGTCGAGGTGCTGCCCGAGGGCACGTACCTGTGCATGAGTCGCTGGGGCATGCCGTACGAGCCCGAGGGTATCCGCGCCATCGTGGCCTGCATGGACAGGCACGCGCTCCAGCCCATCGGCAATGCTTTCGATTTTTGCTACCTGGACACCACGAGCTACGACGAGTCTCACCAAGAGGACTTCTGCTGTATCCAAATCCCCGTCGCCCTCAAATAACTTGCGGTGAAATAGTCCCTAAATAGCTCGAGTGGGCGTGCAAACAGGAACTATTCCACCGCAACTTCGATGCGACAAAGGAGCAGTCCCTTTATCGCATTCCGTGCGAGCTCCAGCGCCATCTGCGGGTATAAGGCTAACAAGTGTTTATTTGCGAGGCCTAAGGGGCGCCCCGTATGGATATCGATAACTTTGAATGGTGGTA
>USQE01000100.1 GCA_900556675.1 uncultured Collinsella sp. | reverse complement strand
GAAACCGCGGCTGCGGCAAGACAGTTCTCCTGCGGGAGCTGCAACGTCTGGCCAGTGAGCGCGGATGGGCGGTTGTCTCCGATTCCGCTTCGCTTGGCTTATGCGACCGCTTGGCCGACGCGCTTCGCTCGAATAAACCCGTTGTGACGTCAATGGAATTCGGGCCGTCGTTTGGCCGGATGTCGGTCGAGGCGGCGCGGGCAAAGGGCGAGACGTTACGAGGGCTGGTCAACGAGCGCCTCAAGAAGCTCGGTCCAGGCAAGGGCATACTGTTTGCGATTGACGAGGCGCAATCGGCGTCTATCGAGGAACTGGCGGCTCTTGCCGTTCTCTATCAGCAGGTGCTCGGAGATCAAGATGCCACGGGCTTGCCCGATAGCGACCAGCGCGGTCTTGCGCTGGTGTTCGCCGGCTTGCCCAGTATGGTTGACGATCTGCTCGAAGAGCCGAGCGTGACGTTTTTGCGGCGTGCCCAGCAGCGTACGCTGGGGGCGATATCTTTGCCCAAGGTGCGCGATTCATATATCCAGACGGTCAAAGACGCCGGTCTTTACGTTGACGCGGAGACGGCGGACCTTGCGGCACGCAAGAGCATGGGGCATCCCTATATGGTTCAGCTGGTGGGATATTACATGTGGCGGGCTGCTGTCCGGCGTGGCTCGCAGGTCATTGAAGTGTGCGATGTCGAGGCTGGCTACGCCGATGCCGTCTCCGAGTTCTACGAAGCGGTTGACGCGCCCCTGTATTATGGGCTGCGCAGTCCACAGCGCCTCTTTATCGAGGCCATGGCGGTTGACGAGGGCAAACCGACGCGCATGGCGGATATCATTGAGCGTTGCGATCGCACCCAGAGCTGGGCGAGTAAATATCGCGCAAGCCTGATTCGCGAGCGCGTCATCGAGGCTGCTGGATACGGCCTCGTCCGGTTTACCGTGCCCATGCTGGGCGCGTACATTCGCGATCGAGTTTTATGGCGTGAGTAGGGTGATAAAGGTGACGGAACAGAAGATGAGCCCGCAGGCTATCGAGGTGCGTGGCGCGCGCGTCCATAACCTTAAGGACGTCGATATCGATATCCCGCTGGGAAAGCTCGTGGGTATTGCCGGCGTGTCGGGTTCGGGCAAGAGTTCGCTGGCGCTGGGGGTTCTTTATGCCGAGGGTTCGCGTCGCTACTTGGAAGCACTCAGCACCTATACTCGACGTCGCCTGACACAGGCCGAACACGCCCAGGTGGATGAGGTCTTGCACGTGCCGGCGGCGCTCGCATTGCATCAGCGCCCCAGCGTGCCGGGCGTGCGTTCCACTTTTGGCACCATGACCGAGCTCAACAACAGCCTGCGTCTGCTCTTTAGCCGCTGCGCCCATCACGTGTGCCCGCACTGCGGGGCGCGCGTGGAGCCGAGCCTTAACGTGGCTGCGGGCCTGTCGCTCACGTGTCCGATATGCGGCCGCGAGTTCTACGCGCCGAGTGCCGAGGATTTGGCTTTCAATAGCGGTGGTGCGTGCCCTACCTGCGGCGGCACCGGTGTCATGCGCGAGGTGGACGAAGCGAGCCTGGTGCCCGACGAGTCAAAGACCATCAACGAGGGTGCAGTGCTTCCCTGGGGTACGCTCATGTGGGATCTGATGAAGCAGGTGGCAGGCGAGATGGGCGTACGCACCGACGTACCGTTTAACCAGCTCACGCCTCAAGAGCGCGATATCGTGTTCCACGGCCCGGCGGTCAAGAAGCACATTCTCTACGTTCCCAAAAACGGCGAGGGCGCCACGCCGCTCGACTTCACCTATTACAACGCCGTCTATACCGTCGAGAATGCGCTCGCCAAGGTTAAGGACGACAAGGGCCTCAAACGCGTTGCGCGCTTTTTGCGCGAGGGCCCATGCCGCGACTGCAGCGGCACGCGTCTCTCCGAGGCGGCACGCCAGCCCCAGGTGCGCGGTATCAATCTGGCGCAGGCGGCGGCCATGACGCTGGGCGAGGCGATTGAGTGGGTGCGCGGGGTGCCCGCATCCTTGCCGCCCGAGATGCGGCCCATGGCGACGGATATCTGCGATTCGTTTTTGAGCACGGCCCGTCGTCTGGTCGACCTGGGTCTCGATTACCTTTCACTCGATCGCGCCGGTGCCACGCTTTCCACGGGTGAGCGCCAGCGCGTGCAGCTTGCTCGCGTGGTGCGCAATCGATCGACGGGCGTGCTCTATGTGCTGGACGAGCCCTCGATCGGCTTGCATCCTGCCAATGTCGACGGCTTGGTGGGTGTGATGCGCGATCTGGTGGATGACGGCAACACCGTGGTTGTTGTCGACCACGATACGCGCGTACTGGCGGAAGCCGACTATCTGGTCGAGATGGGCCCCGTTGCCGGAGCAGGCGGCGGTAATGTGATTGCCGCTGGCACGGTGGACGAGCTCGAACAATCGCAGGGCAGCCGCATCGCCCCGTTTTTGCGCTCGGACCCCAAGCGCTTGCGTCCGCAGGTGACTGACGACGAAATGTTCGACCAGGGCCACATCCGCATGGCAACCGATGCCATCCATACCGTCAAGCCGCTCGAAGCCGATATCCCGCGCGGCCGCCTTGTCGCGGTGACGGGCGTTTCGGGCTCGGGCAAGACGACGTTGGTGCTCGAGACGCTCATCCCGGCGCTTAAGGCGCAGGCAGCCGGCGAGCGCCTGCCAAAACATGTGCGCTGGGTCGATGCCGAAGGCATTGCCCGCGCAAACCTGATTGACGCTACGCCTATCGGCGCCAACGTGCGCTCGACAGTGGCGACTTATGCCGACATTCATGACGAGCTGCGTCGCGCCTTCGCCCGTACGTCCGAGGCCAAAGCAGCCGGCTACAAGGCGGGTGCCTTTAGCTACAACACTGGCGCCTTGCGCTGCCCTACGTGCGATGGCACGGGCTCGATATCGCTCGACGTGCAGTTTTTGCCCGACGTCGAGATCGTCTGCCCCGCATGTCGCGGCTCGCGCTACGCCGAGGCCGCCTCGCATATCCATCGCGAGGGCAAGGACGGGAGTCCGCTTACGCTGCCGCAGCTCATGGACATGAGTGTGGACGAGGCCATCGACGCCACACTGGGACTCAAGAAGGTTCAGACGCGCTTGCAGACCTTGCATGACCTGGGCCTGGGCTATCTCACACTTGGCGAGCCCACGCCGGCGCTCTCGGGCGGCGAGGCACAGCGTCTTAAGCTTGCGAGCGAGATGGGCCGCGTGCAGGACGATGCCGTATTCGTATTCGACGAGCCCACGATCGGCCTGCATCCGCTCGATGTTCAGGTGCTATTGAACGTGTTTGACGGTCTCGTTGCCAAGGGCGCCACAGTCATCGTGATCGAACACGATCTCGACCTTATCCGCAATGCCGATTACGTGGTCGACATGGGCCCAGGCGGTGGCGACGCGGGCGGGCAAATCGTCTGCGCCGGCACGCCGGCGGATATCGCGGTCTGCTCCAAGAGCATTACTGGACGCTACCTATAGACAATGAGGCAAAGGGACAGCCCCTTTGCCTCATTGACTTCTATTTCACGCATTGAGCCGCGAGATAGTCGCGGAAGAATGGCAATTCAAATGCGACGAGCCCTCGTCCTCGTCCCCCGATGATGCCGGCATCTATCATGCGGCGTCGGTAGCGGGAGACCTGCTGCGGCGAACGCTTAAGGCGCTCGACAAGGTCAGCGGTGGTGGATTCTTCTTCGTCATCGAGCATGGCGATGAGGAATCGCTTGTCCTCTGCAGTGAGTTCCCGATAGGTTGCCGCGAGGATTCGGTCGTCCATCTCGTCGCGCGCGATTTTGATTCCCAGGTCAAAGTCGCGTGACGAGATTTCCTTCGAATCGCTTGTGAGATCCCAGGCACGGTAGCCTACGAGTTGCAATAGGAAGGGAAAACCAGAGATCGAGCGAACGGCTCTATCGATTCCCTCAGCATCTGCCAGGCGATCGTTTTCCTGGATCGTGCGAATCAAGGCCTCGCGCACGTCATAGTCGGCTATGCGACCCAGATGATATTGTTGGGCGCGGCGAAGGAACGAGACCGTCTTGTGGTTCAGTAGCGTCGATACGTTGTTGGGAAGTCCCGCCATGAGCAGGGCGACGCGTTTTCCATCGGTCACAAAGTGCTGATACGTCGCTGCGAGCTGAATCATCTCGTCGAGTGTCGGGTCCATCTCGTCAACCGTGACGAGCAGACCGGTGCCCGCCTCGTTGAGCTGGTCGATGATGTCGCTCATGCGATAACGCCAGGTTGAGGCATCGTGAACGCGATTGACCTCAACGCTGCCGAGCGGTGCAATTCCGAGACCGGTGACTTCGAAGTTCTTAGACGGGTCGATAAGATGGCCGGCAGCACGTTTCGCCCCGAACTCGATTTCCTCAAGCATTCCCGGGAGCGCGGTCGTCTTTACGGCTATCCAGCCGTGGGATTCCGCCCTTGTCGCGAGCGACGACATGAGAGCGGTTTTACCGGTTCCACGCGCGCCTGAGAAAATCGAGGTCAATTCTGGGCGCCTGCGCTGGCTCAAGAAGGCACGGTCCAAATCCCGAATAATCTGTTGTCTGCCAGCGAGATGGGCAGGAACCTCGCCAAAACTGGGGGTAAACGGGTTCTCGAGATATTTCACAAGGCTCTCCTTTCACACCGCCGTTTAACTTCATTTTACTTTAGTTAATTCTGATTAAAAGTGAGGGCTCTTTATCTAGAGCATCAATTAGGCGTGTGTGCCATCGGCGTGGCGCTTGAATGTGACAAAGGGATAGTTCCTTTGTCACATTCCCGGAAAGCTTGTTTGGCGCAGGGCTTCGTAGAGGACGATGGCGGCGCTGTTGGAGAGGTTGAGGGCGCTGATGCGGTAGTCGTCCGGGTTGACGAAGTTGCCGCAGATGTCCTGTTGAAGAATGGCCTCGTGGCTGTCCTCGGTATGCCCCAGCGATTCCTCGTGAGCTTCCCAAGCCTCGGCGTTATCGAGTGAGTCGCAATCGCGCAGCATGGGGATGCGCTCGCAGCGCTCGGGCGCCGCGGCAAGCAGTGGCTCGGGAATGCCCGAGCTCTCGCTGCCAAAGACCAAGTAGTCGCCATCGCGGTAGGTACTCTGCGCATAGGTGCGGCGTGCCTTTTTGGTCAGCAGATGCAGGCGCTCGTCGGCAGGGGAGAGACCATTGCGCGCAAGGAAATCCTCCCAGCTGGCATAGGTGGTCACGTCCAGGTTTTGCCAGTAGCCCAGGCCGGCGCGACGCACCGTTTTGTCGTCGAGCGAAAACCCCAGCGGCTCCACC
>USQE01000099.1 GCA_900556675.1 uncultured Collinsella sp. | reverse complement strand
GCCGGGGTTTATGCCCCGGCCCTTTCTTTACGGCGCCACTCGGCAACATTTTCTGACCTTATGACCGACAAGCAGCAGTTTTCGAGCCATAATCCGGCCTCATCGCTTGCAATCGGAGGGTCGGTTTCGCATAATAACTTTTAAGCTTCGCGACGGAAAACGCAGATGAAACGAACCATATACCGTTGCTTTGGGACGCATGTCCCGCTTCATCTTCTCTCGCGCAGCCAACTAAATGATGCGATTTGGGTGCTGGAAGATGGGGAGAGCTCATGGCTTCTTCTGATGCAACACAACGAGCAGTCCTTGCTGGACTTTCCTGCGGGATCGGCCTTGCCGCCCCCGTGGTGATGTATGCCGCGACGTTGCCGTTCTCGTCGGTCAACGAGACGGTTGTCGCGGGCGCGGTTCCCTTCGCCGTTGGCGCGGTGGCGGGCGTGGGCATCTACGCAGCCTCGCTGGGCATCTCCGAGTATCGCTCTGAGCATGATGGCCGCCTGTTTGAGCCCGATGCCGTGGGCGGCGCCGCTCAGTTTGGCCGGACCCACAACGAGTTCAAGACCGCCTCGATTCCCGCGCAGCAGCAGGGGTCGGCGCCTCAGCCTGCGGTCCCGGCCGATCAGGCCAATGCCACACAGCCTTCTTCCGCATTTCTCTCCGGCCTGACCGGTGCGTTCCAGCGCCGCCACGCCGACGATGGCGTTCCCACCATCGCGCGCGCGGCTAACGCCATGGATGAGGCCGAGGCCTGGTCTATGATCGACAGCATGCTCGATGACGATTCCCCGGTCAGCTGCGATCCCGTGCGCTCGCGCGATGTCTACCAGGTTGCAATCGACGAGCTCACCAACGGTGGAAAGACCGGTTCTTACAATCGCGATGACATCGCCGCTGCCGCACGCGCCGTCTCGGGCTCTCATGCCGCCCCTGCGGGCAGCACCGCGGCCTTCGTGGCGCTTGTAGCCAACGCCGCCAATAGTGCCGCCTATAACGGCGCGTCGTCGGCTGCGTACGCCTCTGCCGCGTCGGCTGCTTCGGCCGGCCAACAGAGCGCAGCTCAGGCGGCTCCTGTCGCCGACCCCTTTGCCGATGAGCCCCTGGCTGTCGACGAGGAGACCATTGCCGCTCGCCGAGCTGCCGAAAGCTCGCTTTGGGGCGCTTCGGCCCAAATGCAGGCCGCGGAGGCGGCGCCGTACAACGCCAAGCTCGCCAGCATGCCCATCATTTCCGATGCCAAGGGTGTGGATCTCTCCGATCTGGACGAGCCTGCCGCCATCACTGCTTCTATCGATACCCAAGATCGCGTGGATACCGATAGTCTCCCCGATGCCTCTCTCGAGGAAGATATCCCCATGGCCGATTATTCGGGCCACGAGGACATGTGGGCCGCCGCCATGGCGATCATGGCCGAGGCTGCCGAGCCCGCCCCCGTGGCGGTGCCCACGCCTGCAGCCTCACCTGTCTCGGTTGCTCCCGTCTATGTCGGCCGCCACAGCTCCGTGCTTCCCGAGGATACCGCGCGTATCTCACGCGAGGGTATCGAGCGCGCCGAGGCTATCGCTGCCGGCGTTATGGAAAACCGCCGCCACGAGCGCGTCAATCAGATTCTCGAGGAAGAGATCAACCGTCTGCAGTCTGCGGCCGTCAAGCGCACGGGCCGTGCCTATCTGAGCGTTATCGAGGGCGGTACCGCCAGCTTTACGCCGCTGCGCGCGGAGGCATAATTGCCGCATGGTTAAGGTCAATCGAAAATGGGCACTTGCCGCCTGCGCCATGGTGCTCGTCATTTGGGGCAATTCGCTGGTTCCCGGTACGGGGTCTGGTTCGTTGAGCTTGTCGATCATGGAATCCATTCGCGGCTTTTTGCAGGCCCTGGGGCTTCCATACGAGTGGGTGACCAACTTCGTCGTGCGCAAATGCGCTCATTTTACCGAGTACATGGTGCTTGGCATCTTGGCGACGCACGCCTTTGACCTCGAAGGCCGACGCACGTTTGATGTGTTGCTGCCCACGGCGGTGTTCTTGCTGCTCGTTCCCTCTATCGACGAGACGATTCAGCTTTTTGTGCCCGGTCGCGCCGGCATGATTACCGATGTGATGATCGACTGCTGCGGGGCGACGACAGGCGTCGTGCTCCGATATCTCTTACGGTCGCTGATATGTACCAAAAAGGCCGCCTAGGACGTTTGCTTGGTCCTAGGCGGCCTTATGCGTTTGAGGGCTCCTGCGGGGCGTGACGGCGTTGTCCGGGCGTTTTACGAGTTTGGCTACGCCGCGCCCCGTTGATGTGTCCTTTACTGGAGCGCCTGGGCGCCCAGGGCGAGGCAGCCCATGATGCCCTGCTTGCCCTCGAGGCTGTTGTTGACAATGTAGGTATCGATGTCGTTGACCTCGGGCGTGACGATATAGCCGTTGAGCATCTCGGCGCACTTTTTGCGTGCGAGCGGCACGATGGGGGTGTGGTCGGCCACGCCGCCGCCGATGATGATCTTTTGCGGCGCGTAGCACAGCGTGTAGGTCATGAGCGCCTGTGCCAGATAGCCTGCGAGCAGGTCCATGGCCTCCGGGTCATCGGCCATGTCTCCGGCGCTCTTGCCATCCCAGCGCTTTTTAACGCCGGGGCCGGCGATGAGGCCCTCGAGGCAGTTGTCGTGGAAGGGGCAAGCGCTATGCTCGCCGATGGTGTCGCGCGGGTCGCGCGTGACCAGGATGTGGCCGGCCTCGGGATGCATCATGCCATGCACGAGCTTACCGCCCGAGAGAACGCCGGCGCCCACGCCGGTGCCGATGGTCAGGTAGACCACGTCCGTGAGGCCCTGGGCGCAACCAAAGGTGACCTCGCCCAGGCAGGCGACGTTGACATCGGTGTCGTAGCCACAGGGAATATTGAGCTCGTTTTGGATGGTGCCCAGCAGGTCGAAGTAGCGCCATGCCGTATTGGGGCGAGGCGGGGTTGACCGCGGTGGGCCCAAAGGCGCCGATGCCCAGCGCGGCGATGCCCTTGTCGGCAAACCATGCATTGACGGCCTCAACGGTCTCCTGCGGGGTCGTGGTCGCGATCTGCTCACGCTCCAGGACCGTACCGTCTGCATAGCCCGTGGCGCAGACCATCTTGGTGCCGCCGGCCTCGAGCGCTCCGATAAGCTGCTGTTCTGCCATAGTATTCCTCTCTCTGGGACGAGTTGCTCCGTGACTAAAGTATAGAGCTCTAAACCATTTAAGAAAGCGCTATAAAAAGAAGCCTCGCAACGCGGCGGGCGGTGCGAGGCTTCTTTGGTTACTTTAGCTGCCGGGCCGTCCTTACCCGCGCGGCTTGATTTTATCACGTAGCGACTTGAGGTTCTCCAGCGCCGCGTTAAGCGTCTCGTCTCGCTTGGCAAAGTGGAAACGAATCAGATGGTTGACGGGCTCGCGGAAGAAGCTCGAGCCGGGCACGGCGCCCACGCCCACCTTAGACGCGAGGTCCTCGCAGAATTCGAGGTCGCTGTCATAGCCAAACTCAGAGATGTCCATCATGACGTAGTAGGCGCCCTGCGGCACGTTGTGCTCAAGACCGATGCTATCGAGCCCCTGGCAGAACAGGTCGCGTTTGGCGGTGTAGAGGTCGAGGACCTCCTGGTAATACCTGTCGTCGAAGTTGAGGGCGGTGACGACAGCTTCCTGCAGGGGAGCGGCGGCACCCACGGTGAGGAAGTCGTGGACCTTCTTGATGCGCTCGGTGATCTGGGCCGGGGCAATGGTGTAGCCCAGACGCCAGCCGGTGATGGAGTACGTTTTGGACAGCGAGCTGCAGCTGATGGTTCGCTCGAACATGCCGGGCAGCGTGGCCATATAGACGTGCTCGTGGGGCGCGTAGACGATGTGCTCGTACACCTCGTCGGTGATAACATAGACATCATACTTTTTGGCAAGGCCCGCAATCAGCTCCAGCTCGTCCCGGGTGAACACCTTGCCGCAGGGGTTCGAGGGGTTGCACAGGATCAGCGCCTTCGGGTGTTGGCGGAAGGCATTCTCCAGTACCTCGGGGTCAAAGGTAAATTCCGGCGGCGTCAGCGGCACATAAATAGGCTCTGCCCCGGTCAGGATCGTGTCCGCGCCGTAGTTCTCGTAAAACGGCGAGAAGATAACGACCTTGTCCCCCGGGTTCGTCACGGTCATCATGGCGGTCATCATCGCCTCGGTGCTGCCGCAGGTCACAACGATCTCACTGTTGGGGTCAATTGTCCGGCCCATATAGCGGGTCTGCTTGGCGGCAAGCGCCTCGCGGAAGTTCTGCGCGCCCCAGGTGATGGAGTACTGGTGGTAGTCCTCGTGCGCGACCTCGGCCAGCCGGTCCAGAATTGCTTTGGGCGGGTCAAAATCCGGGAATCCCTGGGAAAGGTTCACCGCGCCGTATTGGTTGGAGATACGGGTCATGCGGCGGATGACGGAATCGGTAAAGCCTGCGGTACGGTCAGAAAGCGGCTGCATTGGTAAATCACCCCTGTTGTTTATTCCTATCTGTTTGCTTGGTTACTTTGCATTGTACCGCGGCAGCGCAGGTTCGTCAATGCCGTTCCGCGGAAATTTTGCATTTTGGAAAATCGCTGGTATAATAAAGGAAACAGACAAACCGTAAATCGGAAAGGATGTTCCCGATGCCGCAAGATAAATCCTTACAGATGAATCAAACCATCGAAACTGCCATTTTGCAGCTGCAGCAGTCCCCTACCCCGGAGCAGCTGGCCCACACACTGACCGTCGTCCGCCGCTGTATGCAGGCAGGCGGGCAGTGGATCGTGGCCGTCGAGCCTGTCCCCGGTGGCGGGCAGGTGCAGCCCCGGGTCGTGACGACGGCGGACGGCGCAAACTGGTGGTACGCCTTCACCTCGTTTGAGGAGCAGATGAAAAGCCCCGACACGGTGAAATCGACCTTCCTTGCAGACATTGACAAGCTGTTTGCCGCAGCGCTCTCCGCACCGGAAATCGCGGGCATTATTGTAAATCCGTGGCACTGCACCCTGCAGCTGGATAAGGAGCTGATTCGCATCATCCAGCCGGGCCGTGCCAGCTGACGGGAGGATGTAGACGATGAAAATTCAATCTGTTGCTATTTTGGGGGCCGGAGCCGTCGGCTGCTATGTGCTGTGGGGCCTGGCCGACAAGGCCGCTGCCAACACCCTGCAGCTTGGCGTCGTGGCGGAGGGTTCCTGCGCCGAGCGGCTGCGGCAAAACAACGACGCTTCGTATTCTGGGCGGATTTGAAATTCCCGACTGCGGTCAGGTAATCTTTGACGGTGAAGA
>USQE01000098.1 GCA_900556675.1 uncultured Collinsella sp. | reverse complement strand
CTCGTGCTGATCCCGTCCGCCGTATACTGCATCATCGGCACGAAGAACCACAGCGCGCAGAGCGCCGTAACGCCTGCCGCCGCCAGCACCGCGAGGATGCGCCGCTTCCGGGCGAGCAGCTTTCCGGCGCTCGCCAGCGCCGCAATCGCGCAGAAGAGCACGCAGAACATCGTGCTGAGCAGGTGGCTCATGCACACGCCCGTCATGCCGGTCGATTCCATCTGGAACACACCGGCGGTCCGGCCCTGCGTGAGCATGTCCATGACCTTGGGGTCGTTGTCGGTGACGCGGGCCATGGAGAAGTCCGGCTCGGTCTTACGGATATCGCGGATGGCATCGTCGATGACGGTGATGTTGCGCAGGCCGAGGAAGTCCATTTTGAGGAGCCCGAGCTCCTCCAGCGTCGTCATGGTGTATTCGGTAACGATCGTGCCGTCGTTCGTCGCCAGCGGCACATAGTCATAGACCGGGAGCTTGGTAATGACGACGCCCGCGGCGTGCGTCGAGGTGTTGCGCGGCATGCCCTCGATGGCCTTTGCCGTGTCGACCAGTTCCCTGACCCGTTCGTCAGAGTCGTACATCTGCCGCAGCTGCGGCGACTGCTTCAGCGCGTCCGCCAGCGTCATGTGCGGCGTCGGCGGCACGAGCTTGGCCACCGCGTCCGTCTCGGCGTAGGTGAAGTTCATCACGCGGCCGACGTCGCGGATGGAGCCGCGCGCAGCCATGGTACCGAAGGTGACGATCTGTGCGACATGGTCCTCGCCGTATTTGCGCCGGACGTAGTCGACGACCTCGGCGCGCCGGGTGTCACCGAAGTCCATATCGATATCGGGCATCTCGGTACGCTGCGGGGACAGGAACCTCTCGAACATCAGGCCGTTCTCGAGCGGGTCAAACGCGGTGATGTTCATGGCGTAGGCGACGATAGCGCCGGCTGCCGAGCCACGGCCAGGGCCGACGCCGATGCCGTTGTCCTTGGCCCATTGCACGTATTCGGCGACGATCAAAAAGTAGGCGGCAAAGCCCTTGTCGCAGCTGACCTTGTATTCGTACTCAAAGCGCTCTTTGATGTTGACGCCACAGATCTCGCGCGTGGCCCAATCGTCACCATAGTGCTGGCGCAGGCCCTTCTCGCACTCGCGGCGGAACTGGCTCTCGTGCGTCTCGCCGGGATCGAGCAACGGGAAGCGCGGCAGGATGATGGAGTCCCAGTCCAGCTCCACATAGCACTTGTCGGCAATCTCGAGCGTGTTGTCGCAGGCCTCGGGGCAATACGGGAACATCGCCCGCATCTCCTCCTCGGTCTTCATGTAAAACTCCGAGCCGGTCATGCGCATGCGGTTGGGGTCGTCGACCTTGGCGTTCATGCCAATGCACATGATGACGTCCTGCACGGGCGCGTCCTCGCGGCGCAGGTAGTGGAAGTCGTTGGTGGCGATGACCTTGACGCCCACCTGCTTGGCAATATCGATGAGCGCGCGGTCCATCTGCTCGTCGGTCAGGCCGTTGTCGGTGGTGATGCCGTGTTCCTGGATCTCGATATAAAAGTCGCCGGGGTCGAAGGTGTCACGGAAGGTCTCGGCCCACTTGATGGCGCCTTCCATGTCACCGCGGTCGATGTACTTGGGAATGATGCCCGCGATGCAGGCGCTGGTGCAGATCATGCCCTTGGCGTGGCGGCGCAGGTTGTCGAGCGTCACGCGCGGCTTGTAGTAAAAGCCCTGCACGGCGGCCTCGGAGACCGTCTGCATCAGGTTGACGTAGCCCTCCTGGTCCTTGGCCAGAAGAATCATGTGGTAGAGCTCGGGCTTATGGTCGCGGGCGAGCGTCTCGTCCGGCGTAAAGTAGACCTCACAGCCAAAGATGGGTTTGATGACCAGGGGCGGCTTGAGCTCGTCGATGTTGCCCTTCTCGTCCCACATGGCCATGTCCTTCACATACTGGGCATGCTCGCGCGGGTTTTCCTCGGGATCGGGCTCCACCAGCTCGTCGCGGCGGTCCTTTTCCAAGAAGGCCTTGTCGTGGCTCCAGGTTTTGTACTCGGGCGTGTTGTGGTTGACGGCGTCGCAGGCCAGCGCCAGGTCGGGCACGCCATACATGTAGCCGTGGTCGGTAATGGCGACGGCGGGCATGCCCAGCTCTACGGCGCGGTTGACCATATCCTGGATACGGGTTGCGCCGTCGAGCATGGAGAAGACGGTGTGGTTGTGCAGATGGACGAATGCCATGTGATGAGCTCCGATGCGGGTTCGTGTTCTTAGGGTTACGATTCTACCGCACAGCGCGGACGGCACCCGAACCTAGCCCAAACCCACACGGCTCCTCTTGCAGTTGCGGTGAAATGCGGACTGTTTGGCGGCTTTTTTGACCAAAACAGTCCATATTCCACCGCAAGTTATCTGAGGACTAGAGGTTGTAGGTGACTACTTGGGGCTCGGCGGGTTCGACGAAGATGGCTGGATCCGGCTGCTCCACGCGGACGAACTTGACGGTCACAGCCTCAAAGCCCGCCTTGCGCAGAACATCAGCGTAGACGCGCGCCTGCAAGGCGTGTTTCTCGAGCAGCTGCTCCGGCGTCTCATCCGGCGTGCCACCCGTCTTGTAGTCGATGACCAGTGCGCGCGACGGATCCGCCGGGTCGGTTGCCAAGGCATCGATGGCGCCCTCGGCATAGGCGCCGTAGCGGGCGATATCCTCGTCCTCGCAGCCCAGCGAGAAGAACGGCACCTCGGCACGGATGCACGGCCACGCGAGCAGCTCGGCACGAACCGACGACTTGAGCCAGCGATCCAGAGCGACATCGAAGCGCTCGCGCTGTTCCGGCGTCAGGCGCCACAGACACGCCAGCGCATCGGCGCGCGCAGCGGGCAACGCGTCGGCACCCATCTCGATGAGCCACTGGCAGGCGGCGTGGAACGCCGAGCCCAGCGCCATGGGATTGCCGGTGGGCTCGACAGCGGCCACGTCTGCATCCGTCATCTCGGAACCATCCGACTCCGCATCATCGCCGGCCTCGTCCATGGGCACGTGCGCCTCGGCGGCACGATCTTCCGTCTCGGCATGGAGCGCCGCGGCGATTGATGAGTAGCTATACGAGTCACGCACCGGAAACGGACAGATGCCCATGCGCACGCCCACTGCCTGGGGATACACAAGCTCAAACGAATCGGGCTTGGGGTCGGCAGGACCGGGCGCAGTTGAGTGCGCAGCATTATCGGCGACATCGACATCGCCGCGAACAAGCCTGCCCTCGGAATCCAGCGAAGCGTTAGCCTCAAACGCCTGCTCACCAAACGTAAAGTCCACCAGCGAGATGAGCTCGTAATCGCCCGGCTTGGAGTTGTCGAACACCAAACGGTCGCTATCGAGCTGCGGCATGTCCAGACTGTCGGTCGGCAGGATGCGGCGCAGCACGTCGTAGGTCAGATCCGTCTCGACATCGAAGGTCGGCGCCGTCACCTTGCCGCGGCTCACGCCGGCATCCATTGCCAAGATCACCAGCTCGCGCGCACGCGTCATGGCAACGTAGAGCAAGCGGGCCCGCTCCTCGAGCGAAAGCTGCAGGTCGTCGTTGCGCAGGCGGGCAAATGCCTCGGCGGGAGAACCCGTCGCACAGACGTCCTCCATGAGCTCCGGCGGCAGCCACAGCGACGTACCCTTGCCCTTAAACGCATGCTCAAACTGCTTTTTGACGTCGTCGCCCTTCACGAAGGTACCGTCGGCGAGCTTAACGCCATCGAAGCGCGCCGGCAGTGCCACGACCCGCGCTCCGCCCTCGACGCGACCCATCTGTGCCGCACCGGACGATTTGCGCACGCCAAAACACTCGGCAACCGCTACGACCGGATACTCCAGACCCTTGGACGCATGCACGGTCATGATGCGTACCGCGCCGTCACCCTCCTCGTTGAGGGCGCCCGGGGCCTCCTTGCCCGCCAAGAAGCGGTCGAAGGCGAGCGCAATGGAGCGCGGAGAATTGCCGAGCTCGGCCTCCGCCTCGGCCACAGCGTCGAGCGCCTTGAGCACGTTGGCGGCAATGGCATTGCCCTCGGGGCCGCGCTGCGCCAGACGCACGAACCAGCCGGAGGCATTGACCACGTCGCGCGCGATGGCGGCGAACGAATCGTGCCCCACGCGACGAAGCGCGTAGCGCAGCACCTCGCGGGCGCGCGTTACGAGCGGCAAGCCCTGCAAACCCGGCACATCGGAATCGCTCATGATGCCCGCGTCGATGTTGCGACGCGACGTCTCGCCCGTCTCGCTATCGAGCTTGGTCGCCAGCGCCAGGAACTCCTGGGCGCCGAGTGCAAACATCGGCGAGGCCAGCAGTGGCATAAAGCCCTGCGCCGTGTCGGCCGGATTGGCGAGTGCACAAACCAGGGCGCGCACCGTCTGTACCTCGGCAGCTTGGGCAAAGACTGAGCCGCCCGCGATGACGCAGTCGAGCCCCTGGTCGCGGAAGGCCTGTGCGTAGACGTCGGCATTGGTCATGCGACCCAGCAGCAGCACCATATCGCCCTGGGGCTGCCCCGCTTTGACGAGCGCTTGGAACCGCTCGGCAATCGCACGAGCTTTCGCCTGCGTTCGCTCCTGTGTGCTGCCACCGGCAACGAACAGCGCCTGGCGGCGCGAAGCCTTTGCCTTGAGCTTGTCCTTGCGTTTGTCGCTCGGTTCAAGATCCAAGAACCCCTGCATCAAACCACCGGTGTCGCCGTCAAAGACGCGCGCCACATAGCGCAGCACCTCGTCGTGGCTGCGGAAGTTGCGTACAAGCTAGGGATCCATAAATTGGAAATGGAAAAGAAAGTAATGGAAAAGGACGCAAAAATCCAAGAAATGTTTAAATAAACAGTGAAAATAAAAAATTGGGAGAGTGCAGTTATGAAAAAATTACAGCAGCTTTATGAAGGAAAGGCCAAAAAAGTATTCAAAACCGACGACCCCAACCTGTATATTGTGGACTATAAAGACGACGCCACCGCCTTTAACGGCGAAAAACGGGGCACCATCGCCGGAAAAGGCGTCATCAACAACCGGGTGACCAACCACCTGATGACGCTGCTGGAGGAGCAGGGCGTGCCCACCCACTTCGTGCGGGAGCTTTCCGACCGGGAGACCCTCGTCAAGAAGGTCACCATCGTCCCCCTCGAGGTCATCGTCCGCAACATCTCCGCCGGCTCCTTCGCCAAGCGCTACGGCGTGGAGGAGGGCATTGTGTTTGACGCCCCCACCATCGAGTTCTCTTATAAAAACGACAGTCTCGGCGACCCGCTCATCAACTCCTACCATGCGCTGGCCCTGAAGCTGGCAACGGCCGAGGAGCTGGAGCAGATCAAGGCGCTGGCCTTC
>USQE01000097.1 GCA_900556675.1 uncultured Collinsella sp. | reverse complement strand
CTGTTACTTTAAGGCGTTGAGCATCGGAAATGTCAATAAGGTCGTACCGGTCGACAAGATGAGCACCGTGCTCGCCGCGCTGGTCGCCATCGCGCTTTTTGACGAGACGAGCAACCTTGCGGTTAAGCTCGTGGGAACCGCTGTCATCACCCTCGGCACGTTTTTAATGATCGATAAGAAGCAGTCCGCCGAACCCGAGCAGCAGCAAGACCGAACGTGGCTCGCTTACGCCTTCGGCGCCGCCGTGTTCGCGGCACTCACCTCCGTCCTCGCCAAGATCGGCATCGAAGGCGTCGAGTCAAACCTGGCCACGGCAATCCGCACCTGCGTGGTACTGGTTATGGCATGGGCAATCGTGGCAGCCAAGGGAAAACTGGAGCAGGTCGCGCACGTTGACCGGCGCGAACTCACATTTCTCGCAACATCGGGCATCGCGACTGGAGCATCGTGGCTGCTCTATTACTATGCCATCGCTGCAGGCCAGGTGAGTGTCGTGGTGCAGATCGACAAACTATCGATTGTCGTATCGGTGCTATTTGCGCGCCTGGCATTCAACGAAAAACTCTCCCGCCGCAGCGCCATCGGTCTCGTCCTCATCGTACTGAGCACCGCCGCGCTTGCAATTTGGAAGTAGCGCCGATACCGAACGAAATCCAGTCCACCCGCAAATCCGTGACACAGCGCCCGCACCGGACTTGAGATGTTTGTACTGACTGCGCGCTGCCGCGCTACTTGCGCAGCGGCTTGGGCAGCGGAATGCCGGCGGCGATAACGGCGGCGATAATCATGCAGACGATGCCCTTGAGCGGAAAGCACATGAGCAGCAGGCCCACGACCATGACGGGCTGACGCATAACGGCGCCCATCGTCGAGGCCGTGCAAACGGCGACGCAAAAGACCGGATCGGCGCCGGTGAGGATAGCAAGGCCATAGCCCAGGCTTACGCCCGAGAAGATAACCGGGAAGAAGTGGCCGCCGCGCCAGCCCAGGTTGATGAGGGCGGGGGTCAGCATGGCTTTGACAAGACCAGTCGCGATGAGCACGCCGGCGGGAATGGTCAGATAGGTTTCCATGAGCACGTCGGCCTGGGTCTCGCCGGCAAACATGGTGTAGGGCAGGACCGTGCCGCAGATGGCGAGCGCCAGACCGGCCAGCATGGCCTTGACGACAGGGCGCTCCCCTATTGCATGGGACAGTGCCTCGTTTGTGTGCTCGGAGACAAAGTACAGCCAGCCGCAAACGGTGCCAACCAACGCCAGCGGAATGAGCCAGGTAAGTTCCAGGTTGCCCACCTCGGCGGACTCGAACCTGGGCATGCCCATGCCGCCGCCCATAAGCTGGCCGAGCAGCAGATAGGTGCCCAGGCCGCCGGCAATCGCAATGCCGTAGACCACCGTCTTTTGTGCCTTGGGAAGCTTGATCGTGATCTCGTCGGACGCGGACTCATCGTCGGCGTCTTCGCCCTGGCCATCGGCGCTACCGGCAAGCGGTGCCACAAAGCCAAAGACGGGCGCGGTAAAGAGCGCCGTCAGGGCAGCCTGGGTGCCCAGCAGCGTTAGCTCCCTAAACTCGGCGCCAAAGCGACGCATGCGGTCGCCGACCCAGCTGCACAGTCCCGCGATGACGCCGGTCAGGCCAGCCTCCGGTCCAATGCTGCCGCCAAACAGCAGCGGCAGCAATGCCGCGAGCGAAAGCTTGCCCAGGTTGTCGTACGGGTAGCGCCCGTCTTGCTTAACCTTAGCCATCACCTGGTTGAGATCGTCGGTCTTGGTGCCTGTCATCTTTTCGTACAGACCGATCAGCAGGCCGCCCAGCAAGCAGACGAAAAACGGGTACGGCAGAAAGCCAAACGGGCCGCTGGCAAGCTCGGGCGAAGCGACGCCCAGCGCGTGCGGAATCTCGGTCCATAGATAGTCGATACCGTGCTCCATCGCAAAAAAGAACAGCCAGACTGCGGCACCTGCGAACGCGCCGGTCACGGCAACGCTGACCAAAAACAGCGCACGGTTTTTGGGTTTGGCAAGGTTATCCATCGGGACCTCCCGCGGTCAATTTCGGCGAAGATACATTTAATTGTAAAGCGAGTGTGGCCCAGTCAAGCCAACCGTCTGCGCTGCAAACGGAGCCAACGAGAAGCACGGCGGGACAGGCTCAAGACTTATCCGTTGATAATCGAGGCAATCTCGCGCAAATCGTCGGCAAAGTAGATGCCTTGCTGACGCCTCGGGCTCGAAAGCCCTTTATCAATCATGTGCCCGAGCAGCGCCTTAAGGTCGTTGTAGTAACCGTCCAGGTTATACAAGATGCACGGAGCACTCAGATGCCCCAACGACACGGCGGACATGACCTCGGCAATCTCCTCGAGCGTGCCCGTGCCGCCCGGAAATGCGATGAACGCATCACCGAGCTCGATCATCTTGGCTTTGCGCTCGGCCATATCGCTCGTCACGATGAGGTCATCGATGCCGTCGTGCTGAAACTCGGCCTCTATAAAAAAGCTCGGCTCAACACCCGTCACGTGTCCGCCTGCCCCGAGCGCGCTATCGGCAAGCGCGCCCATCAGGCCCGACTTGGAGCCGCCGTACACCAGCGCGTGCCCGTTGGAGCCAATCCAGTTGCCCAGCTCTTGCACCGCAGGCAGAAATGCTGGGTCGTTACCAACGCTGGCGCCCAGGTATACCGTGATGTTCATATGCAATCCCCCTCGTCGTGACGCACGGCGCCCACTCTAGCGTTGGCGTCGGCGATATTCGCGCACACGGCGCGACAGGTCGGCGAGCTCGTCACGATCAAGCTCTTCCAAATGCTCAAGATCGTCCATAAAGCGCGCCATGGTGTCCTTTTGGCGCAGCTTAATGAGCGTATTGCAGTAGTTCACCGCCACACCCGTGAGCATGGCGATGTAGAAGATGCTGATGACGCTCAGGACAACGGTAATCGCGCGGGCGACCGGCGTTTCGGCCGGGATATCACCAAAGCCGATCGTCGAGACCGTCTCAAAGCTAAACCACAGACCATCACCAAACGTGAGGGTCGTGGGCTCGGACAACCAGACGGCCGTCGAGCACAGCAGGTAAAAGATAAGAAACAGGCCCGTGATGCGTGCAAAGCCAGCCTGTCGCAGTACGTCAGCAAGCGTCCTGAGCTTTTTCATCGCGACCCCTTTTCCCAGACGTCCAATCACGTTCGCTCGGTATTGTCCCACAACCGGCAGTTAGGGACGCTCCTTTTGTGCCGGCAGAAAGGGACTGCCCCCCAAGTGCCGGGCGGGACTGTTTAGCGGTGCAGCGGCCGACTGGGCAGGCTGAGCTGGTATCCTTGTGCGGTAATGTCTCGATTCGTTAGGATTGCATGTGAGAGCTTCCGCTGTCCTTCGTTCAGTTATATATCGCACCCTGGCCGTCGCGCTTGCCGCGCTCGCCGTACTGAGCACCATCATGCCCGCCCCCGCCTTTGCCGCCGGCTCCGATCAACAGGTCAAAACGGTCCGCGTTGGTTGGCTCGTCAACAGCGAAGGCTTCCAGAACGGCACCCCCGGGGAGCGTCTCTCGGGATGGGGCTACGAGTACCTCCAGACCCTGTCGTACTACACACCCGGCTGGCGGTACGAATACGTCTCCGGCACCTTCACCGAGCTTATGGACATGCTCGAGGCAGGCGAGATCGACCTCATGCCCAACATCTCCTACTCCGAGGAACGCGCCCAAAAGCTGCTCTTTTCCTCGAACCCCGAGGGCACCGAGCGCTACTACATCTACGCCAAGCCCGATCGTGACGACCTCGCAAAGGGTGACCCTCAAGCACTCCAGGGTCTCACTATCGGTTGCAACTCCGGCGTCATGCAAACCATCGTTGGCCAGCAGTGGCTCGCCAACGAAGGAATCACCTGCACATACAGGGAGTATGACGGAGACTCCATACTCTTTGACGCACTCGCAAACAACGAGGTCGACGCCATCATCATGAACGACACGACCTCGTCGCCCAGTGCCTCCCCCATGTTCTACATTGGTTCGAACGACTACTATCTTGCCGTTCCCAAAAGCCGTCCCGACCTGATGAACGACATCAATGCCGCCATGACGGCAATCGCCCGCGTCAACCCACGCTATAACGACGAAGTCAAATCTAGCTACTCGACCCAAAACAGCGGTTCATCATCGCTCAACGGCCCCGAATGTTCCTGGCTCAAAGCAAACAACAACACCATCACGCTCGGCTACATTACGGGCAAACTCCCCTACTGCAACGAGGACGAAGACGGCGAAATGGAAGGCTCGCTCGCATCGCTTGCGACGACGCTGCACGATAAATTTGGCATTACGGTCAAAACCGTCGCCTTTGATAGCTACAAGATGATGTCAAAGGCCCTGTCAAAGGGAAGCATAGACGTTGCGCTGCCGGTATACCGAGATTACTGGTTTGCCGAGCAAACAGGCGTTGCGCAGTCGGTATCGTTGGGGACCATATCCCTCACCGCCATCCACACCGGCAGCGACCTGAACAAAGACCTTCAGAACATCGCCTGTACCAAATCATCGTTTGTCAACAAAAATGCACTTGAAAGTCTGTTCCCCACAGCGACCGTAACCGAATACCAATCCGACGATGAAGCGTTCGACGCCCTCAGGAAGGGAACGGCGCACTGCATCGTCGCTCCCAGTTCACGCGTAAAAACCATCGGTGACCGTTACGATCTCGAGGACTGCGAGACGGTCGAGCTCCCTGACACCTGTGAGCTCTCGTGCTGGATTTCGCGCGGAAAGCCCGAGCTGCTGGGAATCATCAACAAGGGCATCATCAATGCCGGAGAATCGCTCTCCGCAAGCAATTTCTCCTCCACGTCGTACACGGCCCAGGAATCCAACACGCTTCAATTCCTTTATCGCAACCGCACCGCCATTGCAGCTACCCTCATCGGTATGTTGTCGGTCGGCATCGTCCTGCTCATCTGGGCGCTCGTGCGCGCTCGAACCGAGCGCAAAAAAGCCGATGCCGCCAACGCCGCTAAGACGGCATTCCTCACGCGCATGAGCCACGACATCCGCACGCCACTCAACGGCATCCTGGGTCTTATCGAAATTGAGGAATTGAAAGACGGCGACATGCAGGCCGCCCGCGAAAGCCGCGCCAAGGCGCGTGTTGCCGCCAATCACCTACTCTCGCTGATCAACGACATCCTCGAGATGGGCAAAATCGAAGACCGCAAGCTAACTCTGGAACATGCGCCTTTTAACCTCAAAGAGCTCTGTGACGATACGCTGGTGCTGTGCAAGCTCCGCGCATCCGATAACGGCATCACAATGCAGGACAATAGTCTGCCGTACGCCACGGGGCCATACATGATCG
>USQE01000096.1 GCA_900556675.1 uncultured Collinsella sp. | reverse complement strand
CCCGTCGCCGGGTGGACGTGCGGCGTGCTGCTGAGCTGCTTTGTGCTGACGGTCGCCGGCGCACCCGTTTCTATCGTGGTCGTGGCGGTCGGCGTGTCCTATATCTTTGGTATGCTCGGCATCGTGATCGAGTACGCTCGCCGTCGCCGTTTTCTGCGTCAGTTGGAGCGCGCGGCAGAGGAGCTCGAGAGTCCCGCATGGGTGCAAGAGATGGTGCAATGCCCGACCTATGCCGAGGGCGAGCTCGAATACGAGGTCTTGCGCCGGGTGGGCAAAGCCGCCTGCGACGAGGTTGCCGAAGGCAGGCGTCAGACCGATGACTATCGCGACTATATCGAGAGCTGGGTCCACGAGGCCAAGCTGCCCCTGGCGGCGGCTCACCTGATTTTGGAAAACCTGGACAGCAGCGAAGACGACTTGTCGCGCGTGGACGACCTGGCACGCGAACTTGCCCGCGTGGAGCGCTATATCGACCAGGCGCTGTACTACGCGCGCTCGGAAGTCGTGGAGCGCGACTACCTGATTCGCCGCTGGGATCTCAAAACCTTGGTGACGGGCGCGATTAAAGCCAACGCGCGCGAGCTCATTGCGGCGCATGTGGCCCCGGTGTGCGAGAACCTCGACTTCGAGGTCTTTACCGACGAGAAGTGGCTCGAGTTTATTCTGGGCCAGCTCATTCAGAACAGCATTAAATATGCGCGTGAGGACGGCGCAAAGATCGTGTTTTCGGGTGCGTTGCTGGACGAGGGTCTGGCAAGCGAGCGCATCGAGCTTACCGTCGCGGACAACGGCTGCGGCGTGTGTGCGGCAGACCTGCCGCGCGTGTTCGAGAAGGGCTTTACCGGCGACAACGGCCGCACCACCAAGCGCGCAACGGGCATCGGCCTCTACCTGGTGGCGCGCCTCTGCTCCAAGATGGGCATCGACGTCACCGCGGCATCCGAGCCCGGCAAAGGCTTTGTCGTCACGTTTGCCTTCTCGACCAACAAGTTTCAATACTTTGAGTAGTCGTCGCGGTGTAACGTCCCGGAGCGTCATTCACGTTAAGACAATTATCCCAAACGGGATAATTCCATCATGATGTGCTATGATTATCCCGTTTGGGATAATCATAGGGGATTAGCATGCAAGACTGGAATGAGCGAACGATTTTTGACCCAGCTGAACTCGGTGCATATTTGCGTGAGCGCCGGAAGAAGCTCGGTTATACCCAACGCGATGTGGCTGATTTCAACCAGTGCAGT
Organism: uncultured Collinsella sp.; assembly: GCA_900556675.1. Classification (GTDB taxonomy): domain Bacteria; phylum Actinomycetota; class Coriobacteriia; order Coriobacteriales; family Coriobacteriaceae; genus Collinsella. The sequence continues at coordinate 4,105 of USQE01000096.1, read as the reverse complement.
TTGCGCTTTGTGAGCGAGCTTGAGCGTGGAAAGGCGGGTGCCAATCTTCGCCAAACCCTTCAAATCGCTAACAGCTTGGGGGTCGATTTGATCCTGAGGGAGAGGGGCGACGGCTCATGGCATTAAAGGTTTATCGTGAGTATCGGGGAACGTTTGAGCTGGTCGGAGAATTTGAGAGGGCCGACCCCGTAAACGAGACGTTTGCATATGATGAGGGATATCTTGAACGCGACGATGCTGCCGCACTCTCAGCTTCTCTTCCCTTGCGACATGAGCCATATGCCAGCAATGAGTTTTCGGCCTTCTTTTCGGGCATGCTTCCCGAGGGCCCGGTTCGGCATGAGCTGTCGATGCGTTTTCAAATCCCCCAGTCAGACTATTTATCGATGCTCGAGCGTTTGGGCGATGAGTGCGTTGGTGCCTTGAGGTTTCTCGGCGATGAGAAATCGAGCTACGATCCGGGCTATCGTCCTCTGCAAGACGAGGATTTTGAGGCACTTTCTAAGGCGGAAGTGTTTGAGATTGCAAATGATATGCAGGATTCGAGGCTGTCGTTGGCGGGCGCTCAGTCTAAAACCGGTTGGTTTTTACCGCGCGGTAAAGATGCAAAAAAGGCCGGGTCGGGGGATTGGATGCTGCCGCTCGGCTCTGCCCCCTCGACTCACATAGTCAAGATTGCTTCAACTAAACATCCGGATTTGCCGTTCAACGAATTAATTTGCATGACGGCAGCGTCTGCTGCTGGGCTTGAAATTGCCCGTTCAGAAGCTTCGGATACGATTCCTGGTGCGTTCTTTTCCGAGCGTTATGACAGAATCTGGAGCAATGAGCCGCCGTCGATGAGCGGATTCGATGTGCCTCTGAGGCTGCATCAGGAGGATTTTTGCCAAGCGGTTGGCTGGCCTTCGTATATGAAATACGAGACACGTCCCGATAGCTGCTATATGGCTCTTTGCGGCCGATTGATAAGAGAGCAATCGTCTAACGTAATTGCTGATACTCAAATGTTCGCTCGTCAGGTAATGATCGATTATGCGTTGGGGAATTGCGACTCGCATCTCAAGAACCATTCGTTTCTTTATAGTCCGAGTTGGCGGGAAAAGAGGTTGGCCCCTGCATACGATATTGTTTGCACGACGATAATGGGATACGACCATAATCTTGGGATTGATATTGGGGATCACCGGGTGATCGATGGGGTGACTCCTGAAGATTTCGAATTCATGTCTCAAGATTTGCATCTGCCACTCAAGATGATCAAGAACATCGCGGCGGAAGTGGCTGAAGAGGTGTCTGCCCAGCTTGCAGAACTTGCCTCTGCAACCGGAGATTTGGGTCGGGTCGCTCTGAAAATTCAGACGGATTCCGTTGAGAGAATGAGGGTTCTGGAGCAATTCTCAGCCTAAAGCAAAGCGGGGCCACCGTAATGGTGGTCCCGCTCTTGGAAGACTTGGGCACGTGGGCTTGCGCTCCGCGATGCGTTAGGCGTACGTTTGCTACTTCACGACCAAGATGTCGCAGTCGGTGTTGCGCAGCAGGAACGTCGAAATTGAACCCAGGAGTGCATACTTGATCGAGGACAGGCCACGAGCGCCGCAGAGCACCAGGTCGGGCTTGACCACGTCGAGCATCTCGTCTTTGAGCGTCTCGCGAATGCGGCCGGCGCGAATCATGACCTCGACCTCGGGAATGTCGGGATTGGCCTTGGCCTCTTCGAGCTGCTTGGCGATGGAGTTCTTAAATGCCTCCTCTAGGCCGTTGACCAGATCGACCGGATAGGAACCGGCGCTCTCGAGTGCCGTGGAATCGATAACGTGGCCGATAATCAGCTTGGCGCCGTTGTTCGCGGCGACCTTGATGGCGCGTGCGAGCACAAAATCCTGCTGCTCAGTACCGTCGAGTGAAACAAATACCTTGGTGTAGCCCTCGTTCATGGTTTCCTCCTTGGTCTATCGCACGGGCGTGGGGCTCGTGCATCGGGCGGGCGCGGATGCGTGGCCGCCGGACACTTTATCTTGTTGCAGTTATACCCAAGGATTTGGGTTTGACCGCTCGCAATTCTGTGAACGGGCGAGTTTTTTGGTAAGGGTGGGCGCGGTCGCGGCCGAACGGTTGATAATGGGACATCGCCCGCAACCGTCCGCAGAACAATATCGGCGGGTGTCTAACGAGGGGGTCCCTTTGGATATCATTGAGCTTCTAAAATCTGCCTTCATGGGCCTGGTCGAGGGCATCACCGAATGGCTGCCTGTTTCGTCGACCGGTCACATGATCTTGGTGGACGAGTTCGTCAAGATGAACGTGAGCGAGACGTTCTGGAATATGTTCCTGGTCGTGATTCAGCTTGGCGCCATTTTGGCCGTCTGCGTCCTGTTCTTTTACGACCTCAACCCGTTTTCTCCCAGCAAAGGCAAGGAGGGTCGTCGCGACACCTGGGTGCTGTGGGGCAAGATTGTGCTCGGCTGCATTCCCGCCGCGGCGATCGGTCTGCCGCTTAACGACTGGATGGAGGAGCATTTCTACAATGCTCCCGTCGTGGCGCTGGCGCTCATTGTGTACGGCGTGCTGTTTATCGTGATCGAGAACTGGCGCGCGAACAAGCGCGACCAGGCCGCTCTTGCCGGTTCGTTTGGTTCGCGTGCCGTGGTGGCGGGCGGACGCCCCGCTGGTGCGCATTTTGCCACTCCCGCTGCGGCTGCCGCTTCAGACGATGACGATAACCTGGACTTTGGCTCCATCACTACGCTCGAGGATCTGAGCTGGAAGACCGCGCTGGGTATCGGTTGCTTCCAGGTGCTTTCGCTGATTCCGGGCACATCGCGCTCCGGCTCCACGATCATCGGCGGCCTGCTGCTGGGCTGCACGCGCTCGGTGGCGTCTAAGTTCACGTTCTTCCTGGCTATTCCCGTTATGTTTGGCGCGAGCGCGCTCAAGCTGGTCAAGTACTTTATTAAGGGCGGCACGTTCGGCACCAACGAAATCGCCATCCTGGGCGTGGGCTGCGTCGTCGCCTTTGTGGTGTCGCTCATTGCCATCAAGTGGCTTATGGGCTTCGTGCGCCGTCACGACTTTAAGTGCTTCGGCGTCTACCGCATCATCCTGGGCATCGTGGTGCTCGCGTACTTCTTTGTCCTGGAGCCTATGCTCGGCCTGTAACTTGGTCGACGCTGCGCGGCGGCCGGGGCGACAACTTGTCATTCAAAGGGGGCGGCATGACCAGAAGGTCTATGCCGCCCCTTTTCATGCCAATTTGTTCGCCCTGGCCACCGCTCGCTGCTGCTGCCATGACATCGGCGGTTTCGTGATTGTCAATTGATTGGTGCAGACCAACCTGACCCCATTGCGCCAAATTCGCTGGGGCGGCCTGACGGTGACGCACGGAGTCGTGGTGTGATTTGCGTCGGTGTCCGCGCGGCTCGGTATACTGGTACGGCTCAAACTATGGCGCCGCCCGCAGGCGCGCCGTCCGTCAGATGAGGAGTCGCCCATGACCCAGCCCTTGCTCTGGGAAAAGAACGCCGCGGTATCCGTGCCGCCCGCGCCGGAACCCGTGCCGCTCGATGCATACACCGCTCCTGCTGCGCCGGAGCCCGAGCTCGTCCCGCTCGACATTTACGACGCTCCCGCGCCGGCGCCCAAGCCCGCCAAGCCGCTCGTCGACATTGACAGCCTTAATCCCGCCCAGCGCGAGGCTGTCCTGTCCACCGAGGGCCCGTTGCTGGTGCTCGCCGGCGCCGGCTCGGGCAAGACCCGCGTCTTGACCTTCCGCATCGCACATATGCTCGGCGACCTGGGTGTTAAACCTTGGCAGGTTCTTGCCATCACGTTTACCAACAAGGCCGCGGCAGAGATGCGCGAGCGTCTGGCGGCACTCATTCCCAGCGGCACCCGTGGCATGTGGGTGTGCACCTTCCATGCCATGTGCGTGCGCATGCTGCGCGAGGACGCCGACCTGTTGGGCTACACCGGTCAGTTCACCATCTACGATGACGATGACTCAAAGCGCATGGTGCGCGACATTATGCAGGCGCTCGGCATCGAGCAAAAGCAGTTCCCCATCAACATGATCCGCAGCAAGATTAGCTCGGCCAAAAACGCCATGATC
>USQE01000095.1 GCA_900556675.1 uncultured Collinsella sp. | reverse complement strand
TTAATGAAGATGCAGGTCGTGTGGGACTGGGAAAGCGAGCCGGCAAGCTTGCGGAGTGCCTGGCTCATCAAGCGAGCCTGCAGACCCACCGTCGTGTCACCGATCTCGCCCTCGATCTCGGCACGCGGAGTCAAGGCGGCAACAGAGTCGACGACGATGGCGTCGATGGCACCGGAGCGCACAAGCATATCGACGATCTCGAGCGCCTGCTCGCCCGTATCGGGCTGGGAAATCAAGACCTCATCGATATCGACGCCGATTCGCGCGGCATAGGTGGGATCAAGCGCGTGCTCGGCATCGATAAATGCCACAACGCCGCCCATGGCCTGCGCCTCTGCAAGGATCTCGAGCGAAAGCGTTGTCTTACCGGAGGACTCGGGGCCATAAATCTCGACGATACGGCCGCGCGGCACGCCGCCGATACCCAAGGCGGCATCGAGCGCCAGAGAGCCCGTCGGAATAGCCTCGACCTCGAGCTCCGGACCGCCGTCGCCATACCTCATAATAGAGCCCTGGCCGAACTTCTTCTCGATCTCGGCCTTGGTGGTGGCGATCATCTCGTCGCGCTCTTTACCCGTCGTGCGTGCATGAACGGTACGTACGGGACCTGAATTCTTGGCCATGAATAGCCCTCCTCTTAACAACCTGAAACGATAATAAACGAACGGCTGTTCGTGGTCAACCGTTCAGATTCATCATATGCACCCGACCATTCCAAAATCCGACCAAACGCCAACCAATCACCGACCAAACGCTTGACCCCACCAATCACAAATACGGGTGATCGAAATAGTTTAGGTCATGTACCAGCGCAAACGTAATTCTCGTCAAAGGTCCCTATCTCCACAATTAAGGGGCCCTAAGGCCCCTTAAACCACGTCTATTCCATAGAATTGAGCACGCGGACAATGCGCTCCAAGGCCTCCGCGACCGCATGGGCACGAACGCACGACCGATCGCCCTCATAATGACAGCGCGCAGACTCGACAACCGGCGCTCCCCCATCGGCCGCACGATACGCCCACCCAATATAGAACGTACCGGCGGGGTCTTGCTCAGTGCCGCCACCGGGCCCAGCGTAGCCCGTTGCGCTCACGGCCACATCGCTCTGATAGAGGTCCAGCGAGCCCACGGCCATCTCGCGCGCCGTCTGGTGCGACACGGCGCTAAACCGATCGAGCGTTTCCTGCTCGACGCCGAGCACGCGATGTTTGATCTCATCGCAGTAGGTCACCGCACCGCCACGAAGCACCGCCGAGGCACCCGGGATATCGGCAATCGTCGAGGCGATCATGCCCGCCGTCAGCGACTCCGCCGTCGACACCGTCACACCACGGGCACTCGCGCGCTCGACAATGTCGCGCGCCAGCTCCTCGTTGTTTGCGGCGATCTGCAAATAAGACTCCGTCACCCACCAGGACCTAGACCGAAAAGACGATCTTGCGACAGTTCCAGAAGTACTGGGCGCCCGAGACAATGGTCAAAATCACGGCGATGACGTACAGGAAGCGCGACACCGAATAGACACCGAGCAGCAGCGACACCGGCCCCAGCTGAAGGCCGGCCATCGCAAAGACGCACAGATAGCCGCAGATGGAGACCATCGTGGTCGCCGTCTTGTACTTGCCGAGCTTATCGGCGGCAACGACTACACCGGCAGCACTCGCGACCATGCGAAGGGCGCTCACCAGCAGCTCACGGAACAGGATGATGAACACGGACCACACGGTCACCGCGCCAAAATCAAGGAACAGCAGCAGGGCCGAAAACACGAGCAGCTTATCGGCGATGGGGTCCAAGAACTTGCCAAAATCAGTGATCTCGTTGCGCGAGCGCGCCAGATAGCCGTCGACCTTATCGGTGCACGACAGGATCACATACAGAATGAAGGCAGCGGCGGCGAGCGGGCCGTCGAAGGTGCTCCAGTCCGTACCGGCAACGCTCGCGTGAGACAGGGCCGAGACGATCATGAACACCGGGATAAAGACGATGCGAACGCACGTCACGATGTTGGCGGGCGTCCAAACACTCGTCAGTTCCTTATTACTCTCGTTTGCCACGACGCTCTCCTACTCCACAACATGACCGATAAGCTCATAGCAGAAGCTATCGGTAAACTCGACAGTCAGAATATCGCCCACGGACGCCTCGCTGGCGTCCAGATGCACCGCGCCATCGGAATCGGGCGCCTGGAACCAGGCGTGACCGATCAGCTCGGCGCCGTCCTCGGTCTCCTCGATGCCATCGACGATCACCTGGGCGCGCTCACCCACATGGGCTGCCGTGGCGGCAAAACCGAGCGACTCGGCCAGATCCATGGCCTCCTGGGCGCGCTCGAGCTTAACCTCCTCATCGACCTGGCCTTCCATCTTGGCGGCCAGGCTGCCCTCCTCACGCGAGTAGGCGAAAACGCTCGTGTAGTCAAAGCCAACGGTGTCCATAAAGTCGATAAGGTCGCGGAACTCTTCGTCGGACTCGGTCGGGAAGCCGACCATGGCCGTGGAGCGAATCACGATGCCGGGGATGCGCTCGCGAAGGTCGCGGAACAGATCCTCGAGCTCCTGGCGCGAACCGGAGCGACGCATGGCCTTGAGGATGCGCGCGTCGCAGTGCTGCACGGGGATATCGACATAGGGAAGCACCTCGGGCGTATCGCGAATCGTCTCGATAAGCTCGTCGGTCATGCCCTCAGGCTGCAGATAGAGCACGCGGACCCAGACGTTGTGCGGGCGCACGGCCTCGGCGACGGCACGCAGCAACTGCGCCAGATTGCGCGGCGAGCCCTCGGCGACGTCCTCGTCGGCAAAGTCGGTGCCCCAAATGCCCGTGTCCTGGCCAATCAGCACGATCTCGCGTACGCCGCCGGCAACCAGGTCGCGCACCTCGGAGATAATGCTCTCGGCACTACGCGAATGATAGCGACCGCGAATGTAGGGGATCATGCAGAAGCTGCAAAAACGATTACAGCCATCGGAAATCTTGACGTAGGCAACGGCGCCCTCGACGGTACGCTTGACCTGCGGGATATAGGCTGCGATCTCGCGCTCCACGCCCAGTACGTCATCGATGACAGAGACGATACCGTCTTCCTCATCGGCCTTCACAAAGGCCGCGACCTCGGGGAGCTCATCGGGCAGGTCATCGCCATAACGAGACGGCACGCAACCGCACATGACGATGGGGCAGGCGCGAACGCCGTCCTGCACCTCGTTAGCGAGCTCGAGCGTGGTCTCGATGCTCTCGGACGTCGCCGAGGCGAGAAACGAGCACGTGTTGACGATAGCGATATCGGCATCCTGCGGATCGAATGCCTCCTCGTAGCCCGCAGCGGTCAGCAGCGAACGCATGCGGTCGGTATCGACCTCGTTCTTGGCGCAGCCAAGCGTGATATAGAGTACAGAACCCAACGGAGTATCCATGTTGGAGAGCGGTCCTTTCGAGTAAATTAGCGATAATTGGTAAACTGCAGCGGCTGGCCGTAGTCCTGGTCGCGCAGGAACTGAATCACCGTCTGAAGAGCATCCTTAGAGGCCGAGGTAACGCGCAGTTTATCGGCCTCGATGATCACCTTGACCTTGAGCTTTTGATCCTTGATGTCCTTATTGATCTTCTTGGCGGTCGCCTGGTCAATGCCCTCGACGATATGGCCAAACACGCGCACGGTACCGCCCGAAGCCGCCTGCGGCGCGTCCCAAGAGACAGCCTTGAGGTCGATGCCGCGCTTGATGAGCTTAGAGCTCAACACGTCAATGATCTGCTTGGAGACAAAATCGGCCGGGGCATTGATCGTAAAGAGCATGTCGCCCTTCGAAAGCTCGATGGTGGCGCCGGAGTCCTTGAGGTCATAGCGCTGAGAGATCTCGCGGGTGGTCTGCTGGAAGGCGTTATCGACCTCCTGCATATTGACCTCGGACACAACGTCGAAGCTGGAATCTTTAGCCATGGTTCTTCCTTTCGGTACGGGGAGCCTTAGTAGCTGTCGTACGAATAGTCATCTGAATCGTTTGCAGTCTGGCCATCGGATGCCGTGTCGGTACCGTCGGCAGATTGGGCGTCGGTACCGTCGGTAGACTGGGCGTCGGTGCCGTCGGCAGCATCAGTGCCGTCGGTACTCTCGCCATCCTCGGACTCTTCGGTCTCCTTCTTGGGAACGGTAATGGTCACGCGCGCCACACCCGACGTCTTGGTGTCGTAGCGAACCTTTTCACCGTTCTTGGTAACCGTAACATCGGAGGGCTTGGACGTGGTGATCTCGATCGAGGACTCGGGCGTGTACTCCTGCTCAAAGGGACCGGTCGCCTGGGCGCCGTAGACCGATTTACCGTCGACCTTGACCTCAATCCAGGCGGTCTTGCCCTTGGCAACGGAAACCTTGACCTTGATGACCTCGTCCTCTTCCTTTTTTACCGTCGCCTTGGCGGCATCGGAATCGGCAGAATCCGTCGCCTCGTCGGTGCCTTCATCCTCGTCAACAGATTCGGTCTTCTTGGAAGACTTCTTGGTCGTCGTCTTGGTGGCCGCGGGCGTCTCAGGCGTCGACTCGGGTGCAGAAGAGCCGCAGCCACGCAGGAGGACCACGATGAGCAAAATCAGCAGCAGCGCAACGGCACCGATGCCTGCGTAAACGATACGCGGATCGAGTCCGTTGTTCTGGGAGACGCGCCCGCCGCTGCGTGCGCGACTGGAGCCGCCACGCCCATTCCCCTGCGGCATACGGCCGCGACCGCTATCGGGACGACCACGATAGCCGCCTTGGCTCTGCGAGCCGCGCTGGCCAGAACGCGGCGCAAGCTCACCACGGTTCTGATAGCCACGCTGGCCAGAGCGAGGCGCCGAAGAGCGCTGCCCGTAAGGCTGCGATTGCGAACGGAGGCGCGGCGTCACCTGCGTGGTATCGGCGTCGGCGTAACCACCGTGGGAACGCCCGGCAGAAACTCCGCGATAACCACGACCGGAGTAGCCACCGTCGCCGTAACCGGCGCGGGGATCGCGACTCAACCCGCGAGCGGCGGGAAGCGCACGGTCATCAGGCATGGGCGTACTGCGAAAGCGATCTCGCTGAGAACGAATCTCCTCGCTGGAGCCCGTCTCGGTGATATAGCCCGCCTGCGGAGGGCGCTGGCCGTACCGCGTCGAGCGACCACCCTGAACCATCAGAAAGCGTCCGTTATCGACCGACGAACGCGAGTTAACGTAGCCGGCAGCATCCTGAAAACGACCGCCCTGCTGCGAGGTCTCGCGTTCATATGCCATGAGGTCATCAAAATAAGCGTTGACGACCTCGCGCGGGTTAAGCCCCAAAAAGCGAGCATAGCTCGAAATCATGCCCTGCGCATAGCCGCGGTACGTGCTCGTCAGATACACGAGCACGA
>USQE01000094.1 GCA_900556675.1 uncultured Collinsella sp. | reverse complement strand
GGCATGAGCAGAAGGTCTATGCCTTGCCTTTTTCGTGCCAACTTGTTCGCCCTGGACGTCGCTCGCTGTCCGTCCTCTACCTGCGGCGTTGCCATGGTTGGCACTTAGGGACGTTCCTCTTGTGCCGACACTTGGGGACAGTTCTTGTAAGGCACCTTGCTCGCTTTGGCGGGCTTTCGCTGTCGTTGCCAAGGCATCGGCGTTGCCTTGGCCGTCAATAGTCATTGGGGCATTCTTGAATGACTACCCTACGGCTATTGTGCACATGGTTCGCATGACAGTCGTCTCTTTTATGTTTCCTTTAGCCGTTGCCGCCTAGGATGGGGGTTAGTCGGTAGGAAGGGAGTGTCTATATGGACGACGCGAGCGAGCGTGCAATCGAAGAGGACATGCTCGATCAGTTCAATTACTTTGACGATGAGGATGAGGAGCTGATCGATCGTCGCGAGCCGGCACCGCTTGACTCATTTGATCTGGTCGATGAAGAGCCCGACGAGGACGAGGGCGAATCAACGGAGCCCCCACAGCCTTCGCGCCTTGACTCGCTGCTTTCGAGAGCCCCCATGCACCACGGCGTTCGTGCCGGCGCGCTCCATATGAAAACTGACTGGCACCAGATCGTGACGGCAGGCGATGAGCTTGCTGTCGATGCGCCGCTCACCGATAAGTCATCCATCATCTGCCGCACCGGCATGCTTATGCTGGCAAGCGGAACAGGTGCCTGGCGCGTGCGCGATACCATGAATCGTGTTGCCGCCGTGCTCGGCGTTACGATTCATGTCGACCTGAGTCTTCTGTCGTTTGAATGCACCTGCATCGAAGATGGCCACTGCTTTAACGAGGTTGTCAGCCTGCCCACAACGGGGGTCAATACTCATCGCATTTGGATGATGGAGAGCTTCTTAAAGGAAATCGAGATTTATGGGCGCCGGTTTACCGTGCATGAGTACCACGAGATGCTCAAGACCGTTGAGAGCTCGAAGCCCGATTACGCTCTCTGGCAACAGGGTCTTGCGGCGGCCTGTGCTTGTGGCGCCTTCGTCTTTTTGCTCGGCGGCGGCCCTATCGAGATGGCCTGCGCGTTCGTAGGCGCTGGTGTCGGCAACTTTGCTCGCTCCCATATTCTCAAGCAGGGTCTTGGCCAGTTCAGCGCGCTGACGACTGGCGTTGCGCTCGCTTGCGTTTCGTATCTGCTGGCATTGCTCGGCCTTAGCCAGGTCATTCCAGGGGCAATGTCGCACCAAGAAGGCTATATCGGCGCCATGCTCTTTGTGATTCCCGGCTTTCCCCTCATTACGGCAGGCCTCGACATCGCTAAGCTTGACATGCGAAGCGGTATCGAGCGTCTTTCGTATGCTGTGTCGATTATTGTGATGGCGACCCTCGTAGGTTGGATGGTTGCTGAGTGTGTGGGACTGGCGCCGGATGACTTCGCCCCGCTTGGTCTCTCGCCGTTGGCTCTTACGCTCTTGCGCATACTGATGAGCTTTATCGGCGTATTTGGCTTCTCGGTTATGTTCAACAGTCCGGTAAAGATGGCAGCGGCGGCAGGGCTCATCGGCGCCGTGTCTAATACCTTGCGCCTTACGCTCGTCGATGCGCCGACGATGCTTCCGTTCCTGGGCTTGAGCGTAGGCATGCCTCCCGAGGCGGCTGCATTTATCGGGGCGCTCGTATCGGGCCTTCTGGCAAGTCTGGCAGAAATCAAGCTCACCTACCCACGTATCGCCCTCACGGTGCCATCAATTGTCATTATGGTGCCGGGCTTGTATCTGTATCGCTCAATGTATTACATGTGTACCTTCGACACGGTCAATATGCTCGGTTGGTTTGTGCGTGCAGTACTCATCGTGGCGTTTTTGCCCGTTGGTCTGGGTGTGGCGCGTACGCTCACCGACCCTCGCTGGCGCCACACCAGCTAATTGGTGCAAGGGGGGCAGGTCACTTTGTACCAAATGAGTTGCGGTGAAATAGGGACTGAATTGCTGCTTAAAGGGTCAAAACAGTCCGTATTCCACCGCAACTTATGGGGTCGGGGGATTATTGGTGCCCTGCATCTCCACAAACTCAACGCTTACGAAGCGCGCGCCGTTCGTGTTAGGGTAGTTCCACCATATAAGTAGTCGCAGACGCACGTACCACGGGCGGGCGAGATGAAGTCCCAACAGCTCCATCTTGCCCGCCCATTTTTGTTGCGTGGCGTTGCGGCGTAACACAGAAAGGATTTCGCCCTTTATGCCTATCAACAAACGAGAGAGCCTGCTGTTCACCTTTATCATGTGCTTTTGCATGGTGCTCTGGATGAGCATCTACAACGTTGCCCTGCAGCATGGGGCCATCAACGGCGAGGTTGTTGCCGCCGCGTGGCTCGGCTTCCCCGTTGCCTACATTTTTGCCATGTGCTGCGACTGGTTTGTTGCCAGCCCCCTTGCCAAGGGTTTCGCCTTTAAATTCCTGGTCACGCCGGGTAAGAGCTCGCCGCTTGCCATGACGATCGCCGTCAGCTCCTGCATGGTCGTTCCCATGGTCATCATCATGTCGCTCTACGGCGCGTGCGAGGGTCTGACGCACATGCCCGGCGGCATCCTTGCGAACCTGTATTCCGTGCCCGCGATCTGGATGATCAACATCCCGCATAATTTTGTGATGGCGCTGCTGTGGAACCTTTTGGTAGCCGGTCCGATTTCCCACTTCGTCTTCCGTCGCGCCTTCCCTGTGGGGACGGTTTTCGAGGAGGAGCATGCCGAGCTCTTGGAGCAGGCTATGGCTCCTGAGTGCGAGTAGCTCGCTTAGGGATCTGCTGAGCGCGGGCGACTTGCTTGGTTGGAGCCCTAAGCGTGGATAGCTCTCTCGGCGACATCGCGGGCGTGAGCGGTGCGCATGACCGGAGGGCCCGTGCTGCTCCGTTGCCCGACGTGCTAGCGCGCAGAACAATCTGTTGGTGCATTCGGCGGCTGCTGAAGCGTTTCGGCAGCCGCTTTTTATACGGAGTTTAAATACAACAGTCTGTTGTATTACGTAGAGTGGTATATCTCTAGCAGGAAAAATGCGAGAGACGGAGCATTATGGCGTTGCTAGTAGGACTGGACGTAGGGTCGACGACGACCAAAGTTTACGCGATGCACGAGGATATGACCGAGGCGTGGTGGGGATATCGCCGCCACGGGGCGTGTCAGACAGCGAGCGTGCGCGCCATGCTCGGCGAGCTCGCCGAGCGCTTTCCCCATGAGTCGCTGCGCGTTGCGGTGACCGGCTCGGGTGCTCGCGATATCGCGACCGCGCTGGGCGCCTCGTACGTTCAGGAGGTGGTCGCCAACGCGCTCGCGATCAGCAGGTTCTATCCGCAGACGCGCTGCGCCATCGAGCTGGGCGGCCAAGACGCCAAGATGATCTTCTTCCGCACCAACGATAAGGGAGGCATCGAGGTTGCCGACATGCGCATGAACGGCTCGTGCGCAGGCGGTACCGGTGCATTTATCGACGAGATGGCAAAGCTCATGGGGGTCGGCACCGAATCGGGCGAGTTCGAGCAGCTCGCAAGCCGGGGAACGACCGTCCACGAGGTCTCGGGCCGCTGCGGCGTGTACGCAAAGACCGATATCCAGCCGCTGCTCAACGAGGGCATTCCTACCACCGACCTGGCGCTTTCGGCGCTTCACGCGGTCGCCCGCCAAACGATCGGCGGTCTGGCCCAGGGTATCGACATCGAGCCGCCGGTAATCTTCGAGGGCGGTACGCTCGCCTACAACCCCACGCTGGTCCGCGTGTTCCGGGAGCAACTGAATCTATCGGACGATCAGGTTATCGTCCCGCGCGATCCGCAGATCATGGTCGCGCGCGGTGCCGCCCTGTCGCTGACCGACATGTTCGCATCGTCCCAACCGATCGACCTTCCCGACGCTTTTGTCCGGCTGGATAAGCTCGAGACGGTCGCGCCCGCAAGCGGGGAGGGACGTCTTGCCCAGCCCTTTTTTGCCACACCTGCCGAGCAGGCGGATTTTACGGCACGCCATGGCAAAGAGACGCCGGCAAAGGGTCCGGATGCGTATGCGCCCGGAGAGACGGTGCGTGTGGCGCTCGGTATCGATTCGGGGAGCACGACGACCAAGTTCGCCCTGGTCGATGAGGCGGGTGAGCTTGTCGATTCGTTCTACGCGTCTAATAACGGCAGACCGCTCGACGTTGCCCAACAGGGTCTTGTCAGCTTGAAGAACCGCTGGGAGACAGCGGGAGTCACGCTTGCGATCGATGCCGTGGGCACCACGGGATACGGCGAGGAGCTTTTCGCGCGCGCGTTCCACGCCGACTACCATACGGTCGAGACGGTCGCGCACGCCCGCGCCGCGTGCGCATGCGTTCCCGATGCGACCTTCGTGCTCGACATCGGCGGACAGGATATGAAGGCCATCTGGCTCAACCACGGCGTGCTGACCGATATCGTCGTCAACGAGGCGTGCTCTGCGGGCTGCGGCTCGTTCCTCGAGGGTTTTGCCAAAAACCTCGGAATAGCCGTTGAGGATATCGCGACCGAGGCATTTTCGTCCAAAGCCCCCGCCGTTCTCGGCAGCCGCTGCACGGTGTTCATGAACAGCAGCGTCGTTTCCGAGCAGCGGCGCGGTAAGGGTCCGGGCGACATCATGGCCGGTCTCTGCCGTTCGATTATCGAGAACGTGTTCACCAAGGTCATTCGCGTTTCAAATCTCAACCGTCTGGGCGACAAAGTCGTCGTCCAGGGCGGCACGTTCCGAAACGACGCGGTGCTGCGCGCATTCGAGCAGTATCTGGGCAAACCCGTCACGCGTGCGCCCCACCCGGGGCTGATGGGCGCTATCGGTATCGCCCTGCTCGCGCGCGAGGAATGCCGCAAGGGCGACGCCGGCACGTCGTTTATCGGGCTCGATGCCGTGGAGCGCTTCGAGCATCGCGAGTTCGGCGGCGTTACCTGCCGTCGGTGCAACAACCGCTGCCAGCGCGCGGTCGTGGCATTTGGCGACGGCTTGCTTTACGTCACGGGCAATCGCTGCCCGCGCGGCGGCGCCATCTCATGGGATGAGCTCGTGCGCGAGGTTCCCGCGGCGGAGGAGCTGCGTCCGCAGGGTGCTTGCGAGGCACGGGCACCCGGCACGGGGCGCGACCGGACCGCGGCTGCCCCCAATCTCTTTGTCGACCGCGAGAAGCTGCTGTTCGAGTCGTGCCCCACGGTTCCCGTCTGCGGGGGGCGCGATGTCACGATCGGCATTCCCCGTGTGCTCGAGTTCTGGGACACCATGCCGTTCTGGTCGCCGTTCTTCAGCACGCTCGGCTTTAAGGTGCGCGTCTCGGGACGCAGCACCAAGGCGATGTACGAGCGCGGTCTGGCGCACGTCACATCCGACACCGTGTGCTTCCCGGCCAAGCTCGTCCACGGGCACATCCGCAATCTCGTC
>USQE01000093.1 GCA_900556675.1 uncultured Collinsella sp. | reverse complement strand
ACTCATAGCCGGCAAACAGCTCGTCGGCACCCTCGCCCGAAAGGACGACGGTGACCTCCTTGGAAGCCATCTGCGCCAGATAGTACAGCGGCACGCTGGACAGGTTCGATTGCGGCTCGTCCATGTGGTACTGGATATCGGGCAGTGCATCAAAGAACTCGTCGGCGGTAATCATCTTGCGCACGTTCTTGATGCCCAGCTTGTCGGAAAGCTCGGCAGCGTAGTTGGTCTCGTTGAAGTTCTTGTAATCGAAGCCGACGGAATACGTGGTGTCGGGCATGAGACAGGCGGCAATGTAGCTGGAGTCCACACCGCCAGAAAGGAACGAGCCCACCTTAACATCGGCGATTCGGTGCGCAGCGACGCTTTCGTGCACGACCTTGTCGCACTCGTCCACGTACTCCTCGAAGGTCTTGGAGTTGTCGTCGGTGAAGTCACAGCTCCAGTAACGCTTGATGTCCATGGTGTTGGTCGTTAGGTCATACGTAAAGCAATGCGCCGGGGCAAGCTTGAACACGCCCTTAAAGAAGGTCTCCTCCGTGGCAGGGAATTGCAGCGTCAGGTAGGGGC
The DNA here is from genome assembly GCA_900556675.1 of uncultured Collinsella sp. Lineage (GTDB taxonomy): Bacteria > Actinomycetota > Coriobacteriia > Coriobacteriales > Coriobacteriaceae > Collinsella. Next base: position 4,866 of record USQE01000093.1, on the reverse strand, counting down.
GCAGCGCGTCGTGGTTGACAGCCTTCTCAAACTTGGGATGGTCCAGGAAGCTCTTGATCTCGGAGCCAAACAGCAGCGAGCCATCGGATGCCTGGTAGTAATAGAACGGCTTGATACCAAAGATGTCACGAGCACCAAAGAGTTTGTTCTTGTTCTGGTCGTGAATCACGAACGCGTACATGCCGCGCAGACGGTTGACCAGGTCCTCGCCCCACTCCTCGTAACCGTGTACCAGGACTTCGGTATCAGCGTTGCAGTGGAAGGCGTAGCCGGCCGCCTCCAGCTCGGCACGAAGCTCCTGGAAGTTGTAGATTTCTCCGTTGAAGACAATCGTGACCTTGCCGTCGTCGCTCGACATGGGCTGGGCTCCAGCTTCGGAAAGATCGAGAATCGAAAGACGACGAAAACCAAGGGCAACGTTGTCGACGATATGCTGGCCGCCCATATCGGGACCACGGTGGATGATGCGATTCATCATGGCCGTGAGAACCAGCTCACTCTGTTCATCTGTACCGGTAAAACCGACAAAACCGCACATGCAAGATCCTTTCTGCTGACGGCTCAGGTGTACTGCCGCAAGGATTGCGGCAGCTGATGTCAAATAATCTTTACTATCATGCCAATCTTTTGTTTCGTGATAGGGCATAAGCGCCGAGCGAACCGAAAAAACCACGTCCCGATCTTCAGGCGAAGCGGCGGGACGTGGTTGCGAACGCTATGTTAAAGAACAGCACCCAGATTTCCTTGGTTTTACACGGGGTGAACACTGTTGCCATTTATTAGACCACGGCACAGTCCATGCAATTTTTTAGAAGGCTGTGATGCGCGCAAGGTCAGGTGGCATATTAGGATGGTTGATAATACAGAATGTTTCATCGTTTCTGCCGCGGGACGCCTTCTGCCCTTTAAGGCTGAATTTAGCGAGAGAGGTCTTTGTATGTCGAGTCCGACACAAGAGAAGCTAACTCTGATGCGCTATATAGAGTTGCTCGAGGAAGATGACCTTGTTGTTTCCAGACCGAGCGCTTCGTGCGACCAGCGCATTGAGTTTGCGACTGATGACTCGCGCCAGGTGCGTCCGGGCACGTTGTTTGTCTGCAAAGGCCGTGCGTTTAAGCGCGAGTACCTGCTTTCGGCAATCGCCGATGGCGCCGTGGCCTACGTTTCCGAGGTCGATTACGATGTTGATCTTCCCGCGGTGATTGTGAGCGATATTCGTCGCACGCTCGCCGTGGTGGCAGATGCCTTTTATGGGCACCCGTCGGGTAAGGTGAAGGTCTGCGCCTTTACAGGCACCAAGGGCAAGTCGACCTGCAGCTTTTATCTGCGCGGCATCCTCGCCAACGAGGCCAAGCTTACGGGCTGTCATCGACCCGCTCTTAATACGGGCATTGAGTTCGACGACGGCATCGAGACGGGCCCTTCCAAGCTGACGACCCCCGAATCCTTCCTGCTGCAGTCTCGCATCGCGCATGCTGCGGAGGCGGGTGCCCCGTGGCTGGTTATGGAGGCATCGAGTCAGGGCCTCAAATACGAGCGTACGGGCAAGATTGACTTTGAAGTCGGCGCCTTTACCAATATCGGCGAGGATCACATTTCGCCGATTGAGCATCCGACGCTCGAGGATTACTTTGCCAGCAAGCTCAAAATCTTCTTGCAGAGCCGTTTTGCCGTGGTCAATCTCGATATGGATAAGGTCGATCGCGTGCTCGAGGCGGCATCTCGTTGCGAACGTACGGTGACGTTCTCCCTGACCGACGAGCGTGCCGACGTGCTTGCGCTGGCGATTCGCAATGGCGACTGCGGCGTGGTGGCAACGGTGCGCACGCCCCGTTTTACGCGTGACATTGTGATTCCCACGCCGGTTAAGTTCAATGTGTCCAACGCGCTTGCCGCTATTGCCTGCGCCGAGGCCCTGGGCATTTCCGAAGAGGGTATCGTCCATGGCTTTGAGGGCGTCTTCGTTCCCGGTCGTATGGAGCTCTATCCGTCCGTATCGGGCAAAATCCTGGGCATCGTCGATTTTGCACATAACGGCATGAGCCTCGAGACACTCCTGCGCGACTTGCGCGAGAACTATCCCGAGCGCGAGCTGGCGGTTGTATTTGGCGCTACGGGCGGTAAGGGTGTCGATCGACGCACCACGATGGGCATCGCCGCTGGCAAGTATGCCGACCGAATCGTGATTACCGAGGATGACCCCGGCCCCGAGGATGTCGAGGACATCTGCGCCGAGATCGCGCGCAACGTTCAAGCGCAGGGAAATGATAACTGGCAAATCGTGACTGATCGCGTTGCCGCTATCGAGACTGCCGTGCGCGAAACTGTCCGTCCTGCCGTGGTCATCGTGACCGGTAAGGGCGAGGAAGAGTGTATGCTGCGCAAGAACGGACCCGAGCCTTGTGAGCGCGACGGTTCGATTCTCAAGCGCACCCTTGCGGCGTACGACGCCTAGACCAGCCCCTTCTATGTAAACGGAGTGACCATGTCCCACAACATCCTGCCGACCGTTGCCGAGCTTTCGGGCGAGATGCGCGAGCGCCTTGCCAAGGTCAAGTATGTCTTTACCGATCTGGACGCCACGATGCTCGCCCCCGGCTCGTGCGTGCTGCGCGATAACGACGGCAATCCCTCGACCAAGCTCGTCGAGGCGGTTGTCGCGCTCGCCCGTGCCGGCATCCAGGTGGTTCCCACCTCGGGTCGCAATCGCACCATGATCCATGAGGACGCCCGCGTGCTCGGCCTCAACTCCTACATCGGCGAGATGGGCGGCCTGGTCATGTACGACCTCAAGGCCAACGACTGGGAGTACCTGACGGGCGACATGCCCTACGACCCCGCCTGCGGTCTCACGCCGCACCAGGTGATCGAGCAGGCCGGCGTGTGCGAGAAGATCCTTGCCCGCTGGCCGCACAAGATCGAATACCACAACGACATGTCGACCGGCTACAAGTACCGTGAGGTCACCGTCGGCATGCGCGGCGATGTGCCCGACGATGAGGTTCAGGCCATCCTGGACGAGGCCGGCTGCGGTCTGGTCTGGGCTTGCAACGGCCATCTGACGCACCTGTCCAAGCCGACGACGCTCGAGCTTGATCGCGTCGAGGACGGCCGCGCCTTCAATATCAATCCGGCGGGTCTCAACAAGGGCGTTGCCATTGCGCGCTTCTGCGAGCACCTGGGGATCGAGCGCGAGGAGACGCTCGCGCTCGGCGACTCCGAGTCCGACTTCTACATGGCCGACCACGTGGGCATGTTCTGCCTGGTCGAGAACGGTCTGACGAGCGCCGGCGCCCCGGAGTTCTTGGACACCTGCGACAATGCCTATGTAACGCGCGGCAAGATTGTCGACGGTTGGGTGGCAACGGCCGAGCTGCTGGTCGCGGCCCGTTCGTAGCGCGACACATCACGCGTGGTCGCATTTTTCGAGAGAGAATCTGGTGAGGTAATGTCCGATATCGAGAATCTGGCCGGGGACACGCGTCCGATCGGCGTGTTCGACTCGGGCCTGGGCGGCTTGACGGTCGCGCGCGCGATCGCAACGGCCCTTCCGCATGAGTCTGTTTACTATTTCGGTGACACTAAACGCTGCCCTTATGGCACCCGCACCGAGGACGAGGTTCGCTCGTTTGCGCTGCAGGCGGGCCGCTGGCTATCGAGGCACGACGTTAAGATCATGGTCATCGCCTGTAACACGGCGACCGCCGCGGCCTTGCGTCTGGCTCAGCAAGTGCTCGACGTTCCCGTGATCGGCGTGATCGCCCCGGGCGCACGCGCCGCCATCAACAGCACGCGTACGCGCCGCGTGGGCGTGCTCGCCACCAACCTCACCATTCGCTCGGGCGCCTACACGCGCGCCATCCAGGATTTGGATGCTGGTGTCGATGTGTATGGCTGTCCGGCCTCGAGCTTTGTCGAGGTCGTCGAGCACGAGCTCGCCTCGGGCGCGCACCTGCAGGAGCAGTGGCTCGAGAACGAGGATATTTTTGATACGCCAGCCGTTCGCGCGCTGGTCGGCGCCACAGTCGAGCCGCTGCACGATCGCGGCATCGATACCGTGGTGCTCGGCTGTACGCACTTCCCGCTGCTGGTGGGTCCCATCCGCCATGCGCTGGGACCCGGGGTGCGCGTGGTGAGCTCCGCCGAGGAGACCACCCGCGAGCTGACCGATATCCTCACGCGCCGTGAGCAGCTGGCGGGCGATACCGCCGAGCCACAGCATCGCTTTGCCACCACGTCTGACAACATTGCCGAGTTTGCGGTGGCGGGTAGCTTTATCTTTGGCCAGCCGCTTAAAAGCATTGAGCATGTCGATATCGACGAACTCGGTTAGGCTCGCAATGTCGCCGGAGGCTTCGCCACATCTTTTGCCGAAAGGATAGTTCCATGGAATACATGCAGGTCAACCGCGCCAACGGCCGCGCCGCAAACGAGCTGCGCCCCGTTAAGCTCACCCGCGGCGTCATGAAGCACGCCCACGGCTCGTGCCTGGCGGAGTTCGGCGACACGCGCGTACTGTGCGCCGCCACCATCGAGGAGGGTGTGCCGGGTTGGCGCAAGGGCGCCAAGGCCGGCTGGGTAACGGCGGAATATGCGATGCTGCCGGCCTCGACCGGTAAACGCTGCAAGCGCGAGCATGCCAACCGCAAGGGCCGCTCCATGGAGATCGAGCGGCTTATCGGCCGCAGCCTGCGTACCGTCGTCAACATGAAGGCGCTCGGCGAGTACACCGTTACCGTCGACTGCGATGTGATCCAGGCCGATGGCGGCACGCGTACGGCGAGCATTACCGGTGCCTGGTTGGCGCTGCACGACGCCCTTGCCATGTGGGTCGAGGCGGGAAAACTCGAGCGCATCCCGCTCACG
>USQE01000092.1 GCA_900556675.1 uncultured Collinsella sp. | reverse complement strand
GACCAATACGATTGCGGCGCTCGATTACATGCGCGCACACGATATGGCTGCAGTTGCGCTCACGGCAAACGTCGAGGCACCCATCAAGGAACACGCTGACATCGTTCTTGACTACGGTGTGGGCGTCGAGTCGGTGGACTTTGTGACTCTGGGCGTTGAGGTTCTCGTTGAGTACCTGGTGCTCTTTGGTATTTACGGCGGTCAGGCGCGCGGAACGATTGACGCCAAGGGCGTTGCCCAGCGTCTTGACGACCTGCGCGAGGCTATCCATGCCAATGCCGTGATGTGCAAGACCGCCGAGGCATATGTCCAAGACCACATGCTCGAGCTTTCTGAGCACACGCCCGCCATGGTCGTCGGCAACGGCCCCAACTATGGCGTTGCCGAAGAGGCGGCCCTCAAGCTGAGCGAGACCATCAAGATTCCTGCCATGCATCACGAAGGCGAGGAGTTCGTCCACGGTCCCGAGATGCAGATCGTTCCGGGCTATCTGGTGTTTATCGTCGACGATCCGCAGGGGTCGGAGCGTCTTGCGAATATCGCTGATGCGCTATCGAACGTTACGACAAAAACGGTGCTGCTCACGGCCCATCCCAAGGGTAGGGCTCACGAGGTTGCGGTGCCTCAGGTGGCTCCGCTGCTTAGCGCAATTCCCAATCTTGTGTTCTTCCAGACGATTGCGGCCATGATAGCCGAGCGTCTGAAGTCATGGGACGTGCACCCGTATCTTGATGCCGTCTCCAGGCAAATGGAGGTCAAGGCAGAGGGCTACGAAGAGTCAGTCAATGCGCTTAAGGCCAAAGCGGCCGAGTGTTACGGAATGTAAGCGGGTTTTGATGCCCGTTGGCATGGGGGATGTGGAAACAACCCCAGAAAGGAGAGACAAATGAAGGAAACCGAGAAGATCGAGATCATGCATTTCGACCAGGAGGGCTATCTCGAGGACGGCAAGAACGTCTACGAGACCGGCAAGAAGATGACCGCGCTCGCCGACAAGGTCGCCGACGAGGGCTACGACGCCGTGTTCCTGATGGGCGTCGGCGGCACCTGGGACGAGCTCATGCAGCTCGAGTACCTCATGAACAAGTTCGGCGACCGCGACCTCGAGGTCTACCTGATCCACGCCGCCGAGTGGAACGCCATGGGCCACAAGCGCATGACCGAGAAGTCCGTCGTGCTCACCGCCTCCGAGTCCGGCACCACCCCCGAGGTCCTCGAGGCCGTCAAGAAGATGAAGGGCATGGGCGTGCGCGTCTACGCCATGACCAAGCCCGAGGGCCCCATCGGCCAGGCTGTGGGTGCCGAGAACTGCGTCGCCATGGCTTCTGACCATGGTTCGGGCGGCTGCGAGAAGGGCTACTACCTCGCCGACTGCTTCGGCCTGCGCCTGCTCAACCGCCGCGGCTGCTTCCCCAAGTTCGATCTGTTTATCGAGCAGACCAAGGATATCTGGAAGGACATGCTCGACATCCGCAAGCGCTTCGAGCCGCGCGCCGAGGAGCTCGCCAAGAAGTACGCCCTGGCCCCCTACACCATGTTCATCGGCTCCGGCGCCCTGTGGGGCGAGACGATCCTGTTCTCGATGTGCATCCTGGAGGAGATGCAGTGGAAGCGCACCCGCTACATCACCTCGGCCGACTTCTTCCACGGCACCCTCGAGCTCGTGGAGCCCGGCGTCCCGGTCTTCCTGTTCATGGGCGAGGACGAGAACCGCAAGCTCGACGAGCGCGTCCGCGCGTTCCTGACCCGCGGCGTGACCGGCGACACCGACATCAACGTCATCGACACCGCCGAGTTCGCGATCCCCGGCCTTGACGACGAGTTCCGCGTCATCGTGTCCCCGTGGATCCTCTCCTCGCTGATCACCGATCGCCTTGCCGCTTACTACGAGACGGTCACCAAGCACAACCTCAACTACCGTCGCTACTATCACCAGTTCGACTACTAAGAGCAAATAACGTTTGTGTAATCGGGCCTCGCTCCTATATGGAACGGGGCCTCGCTTGGGTTGGAGAGTAATTATGAGCTATCCCCAGCTTGCCGTCATGAATATCAGCCATCGTTATTTTGACCTTGAGGAATTCTTTTCTTCGGCAGCGGCCTCGGGCTACACGTGTTGCGAGCTTTGGACCGGGGCGATGCATCTGTATGTCGATTGCCATGGATACGATTCGCTCGAGCATGTGCAGGAGCTGTCACAGCGGTATGGGATTCGGATTGTGGGGCTTTGTCCCGAACAGAACAACCCCAAGCCGTGGAATATCGCGGCGCGCGGGAATGAGGCGCGCGCTCGCACGCTCGCGTACTTTAAGAACGTTGTGGATATCGCGGCGGAACTTGGAGCCGAGCAGGTCATGGTCTCGAGCGGCTGGGCATTTTTGAACGAGCCGATCGAGGACGCGTGGGGTCGCAGCGCCTCGATGCTGCGTGCGATTGCCGAGCATGCGGGAGAGCGCGGCGTGCGACTGGTGCTCGAGGCCCTACAGCCGGTTGAGTCGATGATCGTGAACTCGGCGGCCGACACGAAGCGCATGATCGAGGCAGTTGATCATCCGGCACTTAAGGCGTGTCTGGATTTGGGCGCTATGGCGGTGGCGGGGGATACCATCGACGATTATTTCGATCTGCTTGGCGATGATGTCGCCCACGTGCATTTTGTCGATGTTGCGGCAGATGGCACGACGCATCTTGCTTGGGATGACGGCGACCGCGATATGCGCGCCGACCTGGATAGGCTGGTGGCGCGCGGCTATCGCGGAGTTGTTTCGGCCGAGACCTATGACTGGCGCTATTTTGCCGACCCCGCAGCTGCCGACGCTCAGGTTATGGCGGAGTACCGACGCGCGATTGGCGCCTAAGTGGGACAGGGCGCCGAGTTGGCGTTTGACGTTTTTTGAGAAACGGGACGTGCTTTCCGCTTGAGGCTTCTGGCGGAAAGCACGTCCCAGAACAGGCGCTCAGAATGGGACACACTTTCCGCTGAGGACCTCAACCGGAAACCGCATCCCAGTTTTTGGCGGGACTGCGGACGATTTCCTGGACCGCTAAATCGCGGCCATCTGGAGTGGGTATGATGAATTGGACACCTAGTTAAGAGCGAAAGGTGTTCAAGATGACCCAAAGAAGAAAGCGATACGACAGGCAGTTCAAGGTCTCGGCGGCAAAGGTGGTCCTGTCCGGGGAAATGACGGTCAAAGGCCTATCGGAGGAACTCGGCATAAAGGATTCGACGCTGAGAAGGTGGGCCCGCGAATACGAGGAGATGGGAGACGGCGCGTTCCCCGGAAACGGCTCCCCGAAGATCAACAAGGACTACGAGATCGTGAAGCTCAAGAAGAAGGTCGAGGAGCTCGAGCGCGAGAACGAGATACTAAAAAATTTCCGGGCCTTCTTGAGTCAAGACCATGCGTGAGGTTCGAGTTCCTCAAAGAGCATAGGGGCGAGATCGGCCCCATCAAGAAGGCATGCGGGCTGATGAAAGTCTCGAAATCCGGTTTCTACGAGTATCTCGGCCGGAAGAAGTCCGACGCCCAGATAGAGCGGGAGGCGATCGAAGGTTTCGTCGTCGAGGCCTTCGAGCGGCACAAGGGCCGTTACGGCTACCGGCGCATCAACCGCGAACTGCGAAAAAGCGGCATCGTCGTGAGCGAGAAGCGCGTGCTCCGCATCATGCAGAAGCTCGGGCTTGCCGGGAAGGGCGCGACCCGAAAACACCGCATCCAGAAGAAGGTCGAGCCGGGAGACCCTCGGTTGAACCTGGTAGAGCGCGCTTTCACCGTGGGCGAGCGCAACAGGCTTTGGGTGGGCGACATCACCTACATACCCACAAGAGAAGGGTGGCTCTATCTCGCAGCCGTGATAGACGCCTTCTCCCGCAAGGTCGTGGGCTGGTCAATGTCCGAGCGCATCACCGAGAAGGTCGCGATCGACGCGATGGAGCAGGCGGTCGGCAGGGAGGGCCCGCCAGATGACGGCAGCCTCGTCTTCCATGACGATCAGGGCGCGCAGTACACCTCCCGTTCCTTCCAGCGGTGTCTGGACTCGCATGGCATAGTCCAGTCGGTATCAAGGCCCGGCACGCCGCTGGACAACGCGGTGGCCGAGTCGTTCTTCAAGACGCTGAAAAGGGAATTGGTGAAAGAGAGGAGCTATGGGACGAGGGACGAGGCCAAGCAGGACATCTTCAAGTACATAGAGCTCTATTACAATAGGGTGCGCATGCATTCCACCCTGGGCTACCTGTCTCCAGTGGAATACGAGCGGCAATACGCTTGAGGATCCTTAAAAGAAAGTCCAGTTTATCCTTCCCACTCCAATCCCCAGCGACGACCGGTAGTCGTCCGGCGTCGCGCCACCGAGCGCGTCGCTTGCCCGCTCGGAGTTGAAGCGCCCTATCCACGCGCCGAGGGCCTCGATGAACTCCCCGGGCGACCAGCCGGACCAGTCCCTCCCGTGGAAGAACTCCTTCTTGAGCAGGCCGAAGAAGCCCTCCATTGCGGCGTTGTCGGGGCTGCAGCCCTTGGCCGACATGCTCCTGACCAGGCCGTTCCGCTCGCATATCGATATCCAGCCCGGCCAGCGGTAGTGCACGCCGCGGTCGGAGTGGATCACGGGGCGCTCACCGGGCGCCAGCCGGGAGCACGCGTCCGACAGCGTCGAGTTCGCGAGGTCGGCGTCCGGGTGCTCACCCGCCCGCCAGGCGACGACCGAGGAGTCGAAGCAGTCCCTGATGGCGGACAGGTACACCTTGCGGCCCGTCGGCAGCCTGAACTCGGTTATGTCGGTGAGCCACAGGAAGTTCGGCAGGGCCGAGCGGAAGTCGCGGCGCACGAGGTTCGGCGGGGCGGGGGTCACCTCGCCGCCGTAGGAGCTGTAGGCGCCGGCCCTCCTCCTCATCCACCTCGGGACGAGCCCCTCCTCGCGCATGATGCGCCGGACGACCTTCTCGGAGACGCGCACGGGGTCGTCGAGCTCGCGGAGCCTGCGCACCACGAACCGGTAGCCGCGCGCGCCGTCGCCGTCCTCCAGGAACACCCGCCGCACGACGCCCCTCAGCGGCGCCAGGCGGTCCGGCCTGGCGATCGCGCGGCGCTGGTAGTCATAGGAGCTCCTCGATATCCTCAAGAAGCCGGTGAGTTCTCTCAAGGACCACTTCCCCGCAGGCCTCAGGCGGTCTATCACCAGGGTCTTCTCCCTGTTCGACATCCCGTCGAGGCTCTCGGCTTTTAAAACGTCCTGCACCGCCCTCAGCACCGCGTTCTCGAGCCTGAGCCGCTCGATCAGGGCGTCCTTGTCCTCCGGGTCGATGTCGGGGTAGTCGGGGCCGTCCCCGACGAGTCGCGGCAGGTCCATTCCTCCACCGGCCCTTCCCGCGGGCTTGCGCACGTCCTTGATGCCCGCCGCATGGTAGGCGTTCAGCCAGCGGCGGCAGTCGGCCAGGAACACCAGTACCAGCGGCGCTTTGGCG
>USQE01000091.1 GCA_900556675.1 uncultured Collinsella sp. | reverse complement strand
GAACACACACCGATGTTCAATCGACAGATTGCCGCTCTGGCGGGCTTGCAGCGTCGACCGGTCCGCCGTTCGTTAGAACGGCGGAACCAAAGGCGCAGCGTCGAGCCGTTACGCCGTTCGGCAGAACGGCGTAACCTACAGATCCCCGCCTGCGCCCAAAAGTTTGCGCATGACCTGTTCGGGGTTGACCGAGCCGTCGCGCGGGGCCAGGGCGGTGATCTTCTTCTGCATCTTGTACTCGTGCAGCTCGTCCTCGAGCTGGCGCACGCGAGCGCGGAGCTTTTCGTTCTCGCGCTCGCGCTCCTCGGCACGCTCCTTCATATCGAGGATGCGCACCACGCCGGCAAGGTTGATGCCCTCGTCGGTCAGCTGGTTGATGAGCTCCAGGCGCTCGATATCGGCACGCGAGTACAGACGCGTGTTGCCGCCCGAGCGCTGGGGGTTCACCAGGCCCTTGGACTCGTAGACGCGCAGAGTCTGCGGATGCATGCCGGTCAGCTCGGCCGCCACGCTGATCATGTACAGCGGTTTGTTCCTATTGTCCTCGGCCATGCTACCTGACCCCTTTCCGTCTCGTTATCGTCCATCATAAGCCCGCGGGCGTGGGCGTGCGCCGCGACCGCCCTAGTACGTCGCCTTGTAACGGTTGACCTTCTCGCGATAGTCGCGCGTGTCGGCCTCGCGCAGCTTGGCCATGGCGTCGCGTTCCTTGTCGGACAGGTTCGTGGGAACCTGCACCTTGATCTCGACGAGCAGCGCACCGGTGCGCCCGCGATGCTTAACGTCGGGCGCGCCCATCTCTTTAAAGCGGAACTTCTTGCCCGTCTGGGTGCCCGCGGGCACCTTCAGACGAACCGTCGCACCGCCGGGCGTCGGCACGTCCACCGTGCAGCCGAGCGCCGCCTCATAGACCGAGACCGGTACCTCCATGGTCACGTCGGCGCCCTTGCGCTTAAACAGCGGGTGCTCCTCCACGTGCGTGGTCACGACCAGATCGCCGCGCTCGCCACCCGCAACGCCATACTCGCCGCGACGCTTGTAGCGCAGCTTGCCGCCGTCGACCGCGCCCGCAGGCACCGAGACCGTAATGGTCTGCTGCTCGCCCGTCGAGGGAATGCGGTAGGTAACCTTGTGCGTCACGCCGCGAAACGCGTCCTCGGCCGTCACATCGACGGTCAGCGACAGGTCGCCGCCCTTGCGAGCACGGCTGCGACCCGCGCCGGCACCGGCATTACCCGCAGCCCCGGCAAAGCCCGAGCCCCAATCGCTGCCCCAGGCGCCGTTGCCGCTAAAGATGCTGTCGAAGATATCGCCCCAGCCGCTGGCGCCCGCGCCGGCACCGTAGCCGCCGCCATACGCGCCGCCCGCGCCCGGCATACCGCCAAACATGAGCATCTGGTCATACTCTTTGCGCTTCTTCTCGTCCGAAAGCGTCTCGTAGGCCTCGCTGATCTCCTTGAACTTGGCCTCGTCGCCGCCGGCATCGGGGTGATATTTTTGCGCGAGCTTGCGAAACGCACTCTTGATCTCTTTGTCGGAGGCGCTCTTGGATACGCCCAGGATGTCATAGAAGGTTTTGCCTGCAGCCATCGTAGCTCCTCTCCTGTTACGTCCGCCGTCCATGCGGGCGGCGGCCCATGCTTTCATATGGCACTAGGTCAGAAAGGGCCCCGGGTGTTGCCCCGGGGCCCTTCTCAATTACTCCTCGGTGCTCTCGGCCGTATCGGCCGTAGCATCCTCGGGCGCCGCTTCGGGCTCCGGTGCGGGGCGCTTCTCGCCACCGTAGGTCACCGTCACCATCGCGGAACGCAGAATGCGATCCGCCATGCGGTAGCCCTTCTGGTACACGTCGTTGACGGTCTCGTCGTACTGCGATGCGTCCTCGACGCGACCCACAGCCTGGTGCTCGAGCGGATCGAACGCCTCGCCCTTGGGATCGATGGGCTCAACGCCCTCGTGCGCAAACACATCGAGCAGCTTGGCATGTACCGCGTCAACGCCATCGACGAACTGCTTAAAGTCGTCGGAAAGCTCTTGGCTGCGGGCATGGTCGATCGCGCGCTCGATATCGTCGATCACCGGCAACAGCGCGGTGACGAGCTTCTCGGTCGCGCGCTCGCGCTCGGCGATGCGCTCGTTGGCGGTGCGGCGACGGAAGTTCTCCCAGTCGGCCTGCAGACGAGCGGTGCGCTCGGTAGCGTCCTTCGCCTTGTCCTCGGCGGCCTTCTGAGCCTCTGCCGCAGCATCGAGCTCATCGCGCACGTCGGCAAGCTCCTTTTGGGCCTGCTCGAACTTGAGCTTAAAGTCGTTGTCGGCGGCTTCCTCACCGGCGCGGATAGCGGCTTCCACCATCTCGTCCTCGGTCATCGTCGCCTCCTTGTTGGAATCCTCTACCTGGTTCTCGGCAGCCTCGGCGGCCGGGGCCTCATTGACCTCGGTATCGTCTGCGGCCTCTACGGGAATCTTCACGTCCTTCTCCTCAGAGTCAACGGGGGCGGCGCCGGCGGCAGCCGCCTCCGTGCGAGCTTTACGGGCGGACATGATTACTTGTCCTCGTCGTCCACAACCTCGTAGTCGGCGTCGACTACGTCATCGTCGGCAGGCTGGGCACCAGCGGCACCGTCGGTCTGCTGCTGAGCGTCGGCGTAGACAACCTGGGCCAGCTCGTAGGCCACGGACTGCAGGGACTCGCCGGCGGCCTTGATGGCCTCGACGTCAGAGCCCTCGAGCGCCTTCTTGGCGTCGGCGATAGCGGCCTCGGCCTTGGACTTCACGTCAGCGGAAACCTTGTCGCCCAGCTCGTTGAGGGTCTGCTCGGTGGAGTAGCACAGGCTGTCGGTCTGGTTGCGGACCTCGACCTCTTCCTTCTGCTTCTTGTCCTCCTCGGCATGAGCCTCGGCGTCCTTGACCATACGATCGACTTCGTCGTCGGACAGAGCGGTAGAGCCGGAAATGGTGATCTGCTGCTCCTTGCCGGTGCCCTTGTCCTTAGCGGAGACCTTGACGATGCCGTTGGCGTCGATGTCGAAGGTGACCTCGATCTGCGGCACGCCGCGGCGGGCAGCCGGGATACCGGTCAGCTGGAACTTACCGAGCGACTTGTTGTCGCGGGCAAGCTCGCGCTCGCCCTGGAGCACGTTGATCTCGACGCTGGTCTGGTTGTCGGCAGCGGTGGAGTAGACCTCGGTCTTGGAGGTCGGGATCGTGGTGTTGCGGTCGATCATCTTGGTCATGATGCCGCCCATGGTCTCGACGCCCAGCGACAGCGGGGTAACGTCGAGCAGCAGGATGCCCTCGACGTCGCCGGTGAGCACGCCGCCCTGGACGGCAGCGCCGTCGGCAACGACCTCATCGGGGTTCACGGACATGTTGGGCTGTTTGCCGGTCATGGTCTTGACGAGCTCCTGGACAGCGGGCATACGGGTGGAGCCGCCGACGAGGATGACCTCGGTCAGATCGGAGAGCTTGAGCTTGGCGTCGCGCAGGGCGTTGGTGACAGGCTGCTTGCAGCGCTCGAGCAGGTCGCGGGTGATCTTCTCGAACTCGGCGCGGGTCAGCGTGTAGTTGAGGTGCAGCGGGCCGGACTGGTTCATGGTAATGAACGGCAGGTTGATGGTGGTCTGCTGGGCGGCGGAGAGCTCCTTCTTGGCGTTCTCGGCGGCCTCCTTCAGACGCTGCAGGGCCATGGGGTCCTGGCGCAGGTCGACACCGTTCTCCTGCTGGAACTTATCGGCCATCCAGTCGATGACGCGCTGATCCCAGTCGTCGCCGCCCAGGTGGTTGTCGCCCGAGGTGGACAGGACCTCAAACACGCCGTCGGCGAGGTCGAGGATGGAGACATCGAAGGTGCCGCCGCCCAGGTCGAAGACCAGGATGCGCTGGTCGGTGCCCTGCTTGTCCAGGCCATAGGCCAAAGCAGCAGCGGTCGGCTCGTTCACGATACGCTTGACGTTGAGGCCGGCGATCTTACCGGCGTCCTTGGTGGCCTGACGCTGGGCGTCGTTGAAGTAGGCCGGAACGGTAATGACGGCGTCGGTGACGGTCTCGCCCAGATACTTCTCGGCGTCGGCCTTCATCTTTGCGAGCGTCATGGCGCTCACCTGCTCGGCGGTGTAATCCTTGCCCTCGATGTCGACGACGGCACGGCCACCCTGGCCCTCCTTGACCTCGTACGGCACGGTCTTGATCTCGGAGGTGCACTCGGAGTACTTGCGGCCCATGAAGCGCTTGATGGAGAACACGGTGTTCTTGGGGTTGGTGACAGCCTGGTTCTTAGCGGCCTTACCCACGACGCGGTCGCCGTCGGCACGGAAGCCCACGACGGACGGGGTGGTGCGGTCGCCTTCGGCGTTCACGATAATGGTCGGAGAACCGCCCTCGAGGACGGCCATTGCGGAGTTGGTAGTACCAAGGTCGATACCAAGAATCTTGCCCATTAGAAATTCCCTCTCTCTTGTGCGTTTGCACCGACTCGGCGGTCTGCCGAGCGGCGCTTCGGCTTGTCTTTCAGGATGTAGTGTATCCCCTTATGGGCCGGAATATACAAAATCTAAGTCAATTCATATAAGATTTCTTATCTCTGAGAGTTTAGGTTCTTAAATGCGCAGGTAGATGCGCTGATTGAGTTCTGGGCAAATCTATTGAGATCTATGTAGAGTTGACTGAGGTGTGAGCCTGAAACTGTGTCCCGTTTTGGACGTGGATTACGGGATGCGGTTTCCGCAAGCACGCTCAATCGCCCTATATTACGAGTCACCTTTAGCTAACATTTACGCAGCTCACCGGCCCCACCTGCGCGTTTTTTAGTAAACCTTGGCATACTCGGCGAACGGTATGAAGATGCCGGCCAGAGGGTATTGCAAACGGTCGCTCCCGTGGTATGTTTTTGCCCGAATCAAACCGGCGCGCATCGTCTGTAGCGTCGGTCAACAGAGAGGAAACTACCATGGCTCATCCCGTAATTGATGCCGACGAGTGCATCGCTTGTGGCGTTTGCGTCGACACCTGCCCCGCTGGCGTTCTGGAGCTCCAGGACGTCGCTACCGTCGCTGACGAGGACTCCTGCGTCGCCTGTGGCGCTTGCCAGGACGCTTGCCCCGCTGGCGCGATCACCGAGATCGTCGAGGAGTAACAACTCCCCACTTGCACACTCAAAAGTACACCGTGCACAAAAAGGAGGCCTCCGCATCGCCGCGGAGGCCTCCTTTTGCTTATATGGGCAGCTAATTTGGAGCGGGACCCTTGGCAGTTGCGGTGGAATAGTTCCTGTTTTATGGCTTGGATGCCGATTTTAGGAACTATTTCACCGCAACTTATAGATGCGGCGTCGACTAGGACAGATCGTCCTCGTAGGGCATGAGGTCTGCCAAGTAGCCTTTCTCCTTAAGCATCGCCTCGATCTCGTCGAGGGTTTGCTCGTCTTCTGCCGCGATGCGATGGAAGTGATAGCCGCTCGTCACCGTTAGTAGCGGGAAACTCTTGCCGCTCTCGATATCGTGCAGG
>USQE01000090.1 GCA_900556675.1 uncultured Collinsella sp. | reverse complement strand
ATCCGTGGTTCCAGGTCAACAACATGGGCCTCGAGCGTCCGTTGTTCTTTAAGGGCGAGGGCACTCATCATGTGCGCCTGGTCGTTGACGACGATATCGCGACCATCTTTGTCGATGATGTTGCGCTTAACGCGCGCTTCTGCAATAAGCAGGGCCAGGGTGTGGCACTGACGGTCACCGACGGTACGCTCAAGTGCGCAAATGCAACGATCGCGTCTCTGTAATGGCATCAAAACGTTTTATGATTTCGTAAGGGAATGGAGAGGAACATGGACTACAAAGTAGTGTCTCAGCAAGTCGTCGATAACGTCGGCGGTCTGGAGAACATCGAGGGCGCCACGCATTGCGTTACGCGTCTGCGTCTGGTGCTCAAGGATACGAGCAAGTACAACAAGGCCGAGCTCGAGAACATCGATGGCGTCAAGGGCGTGCTGTACAACAGCGGCCAGCTCATGATCATCTTCGGTACCGGTACCGTCAACAAGGTCTACGATGAGTTTATGGCTCTGACGGGCGTTAAGGAGATCAGCGCTTCCGAGGTCAAGGGCGCCGAGGCGGACAAGAAGGGCAAGTTCTTCTCGGTCCTCAAGGTATTCTCGGACATCTTTATCCCCATCATTCCCGCTTTCGTCGGCGCTGCTATCATCATCGGCCTTAAGTCGCTGATCGTTGCCAACGGCCTCTTTGGCATGGAGGGCAGCCTCGCCGATCACAGCGAGTTCCTCAAGAACCTCGCAAGCTTCTTTGCCATTATCGCCACCACCTTCGACTACCTACCCGTCCTGGTTATGTACAGCGCGGTCAAGCGTTTTGGCGGTAACCCGATCCTGGGCATCCTCGTCGGTATCGTCATGGTTCACCCGAGCCTTATGAACCGTAACACGTTCGTTATGGACCCGACGGGTGCTGAGTACTGGAACTTCGGTCCGCTCTCCATTCCCATGGTTGCTTTCCAGGGCGGCGTGTTCCCTGCAATCCTGACTGCCTGGTTTATGGCCAAGGTCGAGAAGATTGCCCAGAAGTACATCCCCGAGGTCGTTTCGTTCGTCTTTGTCCCGACCGTTACCCTGATTCTTGCTAACGTCGCCCTGTTCACCGTGTTCGGCCCGCTCGGCAACCTGATCGGCAACGTCCTCGCCGGCGTAATCGATATCCTGTACAACAGGATGGGCGTCTTCGGTGCCTTTGTCTTTGCCGCGTTCCTGCAGCCGCTTGTCGTTACCGGTACGCATCAGTTCATCCAGGGTATCGAGGCAAACCTCGTTGCCACGACTGGCTTCAACTACATCCAGGCCATCTGGTCGGTTTCCATCATCGCCCAGGGCGGCGGCGCCATCGGCATGTACCTCATTCACAAGAAGCATTCCAAAGAGCGCAACATCTGCATGTCGTCCTTTATCCCGACGCTGGTCGGTATCTCCGAGCCCGCAATCTTTGCTGCAAACATGCGCTACTCGATCATCCCGTTCATCTGCGCTTGCATCGGTGCAGGCTGCGGCGGTGCCTTCGTGAAGCTCTTTGAGGTGCGCGCCATCGGTCAGGGTCTGACCGGCGTGCTTGGCCTGCTCATCGTCACGCCCGAGACGCTCGTGTGGTATGTGGCTGGCAATCTCATCGCCTTCATCGTGCCGATCGTCTTGATCTTTGCCTACAACAAGGCAAAGGGCGTGCCGACCACCGATGAAGAGGGCGCTGGCGCTGGCTTCGACGTTAGCTTCTAGTTGAGCCGTTCAGCGTAATGTGCGGATAAGTCCATTTGGGGAAGGGCGTTCGGCTCGTGTGAGTCGAGCGTCCTTTCCTATAGACGAGAAGGTCAATGGCGATGTTTAATCAAAAAAACAAGGTGATGCGTGCGGACTATGAGCAGTGGCGTGCCGGACAGGATGAGACGGCGGCTCGCATCGCGTCCGACCCCGATAGGCTTTTGTTCCATGTGGAGCCTGAGCTTGGCTGGCTCAACGACCCCAATGGTTTGGTTCAGATTGGTGATACGTATCACATCTATCATCAATACGATCCGTTCGATGCCGCGCATGGCGGTCCAGTGCTTTGGAACCATCTGGCGACAAAGGATTTTGTGACGTACGAGAATCACGGTCCCGTGCTGTTCCCCGATTCCGATTTGGATTCGAGTGGAGCGTATTCTGGTTCTGCCTTTGTACGTGATGGCAAGATTCACTACTTCTATACCGGCAACGTTAAGCATTTTGACCGTGATGATTACGACTACGTGTTGACGGGCCGTGAGCAAAACCAGATTCATATGGTTGCCGAGAATCCCGACGAATTGGGCGAGAAGCGCATAGCTGTTGGGCCGGTCGATTACCCCGACGATATCGGTACGCACGTGCGCGACCCCAAGATCCTTGAACACGACGGTATCTACTACATGGTTCTGGGCGCTCGTACGAAAGACGACCGTGGCTGCGTGCTTGTCTATACCTCGCGCAATCTTGAGGACTGGAGCTATGCGACGCGCATTGAGTTGGGCGAGAAGTTTGGCTTTATGTGGGAGTGCCCCGATCTGTTTGAGCTCGATGGCGAGCTTATTCTCGTTTGCTGTCCGCAGGGTGTGCCTGCCGATGGTTGGCGTTACCGCAATCCGCATCAGTGCGTGTGGTTCCCCATCGAGGCCGATTGGGAGGCGCCGAGTTTTAAGATCACCGGGCAGGGCATGCCCCCGATGGTCGATGCCGGCTTTGATTTCTACGCACCGCAGTCCTTTGAGGATGCTGCGGGTCGGCGTTTGATGATCGGGTGGTCTGGTTGCCCCGATGCGACGGCAGAAAACCCGACGGTGGCACGCGGGTGGCAGTGCGCGTTGACGGTGCCGCGAGAGCTGAGCATACGCGATGGTAAGCTCTGTCAGCAGCCGGCGCACGAGATTGAGAAGATGCGCGGCGACTGCGTTCGCGCGACAGGCGGTGAAACCGTTGAGGAGCCGGGCCGCCTGTTTGATCTTGTGGTTTCCTGTGAGGGCGCCAAGATGGTCGAGCTCGAAATCCGCCAGGGTGTCTTTGTGCGTTATACGGACGGGATGCTTACCCTCGATATGGGTGACGAAGGCTATGGGCGCGACCAGAGGTCGATTGAGCTCGGCGAGCTTCGCGACCTACGCGTGCTTTCGGACACTACGATGGTCGAGATTTTTGCAAATGGCGGCGAGGCGGCACTTACGAGCCGTACCTATTCGCCGGCGGTTCCGGCGATGGAGCTGCACGCCGAGGGTGCGGCATCGATGAATTTCTACCGCCTCGTGCATTAACCGTGCGTGGAGCACGATTGGATTTGCTGGACGGAATGTGTCGCAGTTGTCGCGGCCAACTACCGCTTACCGCATATAGCGACCGTTTGCGGAATAAGTAACCCTCCTTAATAAACCGTGTGGAATCCTAGATAAGCACGGAGTTTTCCAGGGAGACGCTGTCCTTTGTTGTGTGCAAGGGGTGGCGTCTCTTTGGCGCTTGGACGCCGTTGTGCAACAGTGCGGCGGCACGTGCGTCACATATTGAAAAACCAACGTCGAGATGGGTCGTGATAAGAATGGGCAAATACGTAATCGTGGTTGAATCTGGTTCGGATGTGACGCCAGAGCTCTGCGAGCGCTACGGCATCGTGCGCGTGCCCATGCATGTCACGATTGCTGACGAGACCGTCGAGGACGGTTCGATCGATCCGCTTGAGATTTATTCGCGCTGCAACGAGTTTGGCGTGATGCCCAAGACCAGCGGCTGTGCGCCGGCAGATTTTGCTCACGTGTACGACCGTATCCATGCCGAGCAGCCCGATGCGACCATTCTGCATCTTGCGTACTCCGAGGCCACGACCTGCTCGCATCAGTCCTCCAAGATTGCAGCTAAGGGCCGCGACTACGTGTTCTCCATGGACACGCGTTTTGTCTCGGTGGGCCAGTCGCTCGTTGTCGTCGAGACCGCCAAATACATCGAGGCTCACCCCGATGCCACCGTCGACGAGATCTTTGCTTTTACGAATTCCGTCATGGATCGTGTGCTGCTGGGCTTTGTTCCTACCGACCTAGCCTTCCTTAAGGCAGGCGGTCGTCTGTCCAACGTGGCATTCCTTGGCGCCCACCTGCTCAAGATTAAGCCCTGCATTGAGGTGACGGGTGGCAAGTTCGTGGCGACTAAGAAGTTTCGCGGCTCTATGCTCAAGTGCGCCCGCGCCTTTATTGACCACATGGTTGCGAAGGGCGAGATTGACTACTCGCACATTGGCCTGGCGTATTCGGTGGGCCTTTCCCAGGAGCTGCGCGACGACATGGAGGTCTATGCGCACGACCTGGGCTTTAAGGACGTTGCCTGGACCCAGGTCGGCGGTGTCATCTCGAGCCATTGCGGCCCGACCGCCTTCGGTGCGGTGCTCACGCTCAAGGCGTAAGGCCTGGCGTCTATCGATTACTATTGCCACGGCGGCGGGCAGGTTGCGATGACCCTCCCGCCGCTCTTGCTGGGGCCAAATAGAACAACCCAATTGACCACTAAACCGTTTCACCATCATGCGTATGGGCT
This sequence comes from uncultured Collinsella sp., assembly GCA_900556675.1. Lineage (GTDB taxonomy): Bacteria > Actinomycetota > Coriobacteriia > Coriobacteriales > Coriobacteriaceae > Collinsella. The sequence goes on along the minus strand of USQE01000090.1, from coordinate 1,134 downwards.
AGAATGGCTCTGGCATTTATGTAACTAAAAGCAATGAGAGGCAAGGTAGCGGGAATGGCTGAGATGACGCTCGAGGGTGTGGACGCTCGTCCCGAGGACTCCGCGTTTGCCCTGGGTCGCGTACATTCGATTGAGACGATGGGTACGGTTGACGGTCCCGGCATCCGCTTCGTAGTGTTTGTCCAAGGCTGTCCCATGCGCTGCGCGTATTGCCACAATCCCGATACTTGGTCTGTTAACGGCGGCACCATGGTGACCGTCGAGCACCTCATGGACGAGTTCCAGAGTAACCATGAGTTTTACCGCAGCGGCGGAATTACGGTTTCGGGTGGCGAGCCGCTTCTGCAGCCCGAGTTTTTGGCCGACCTGTTCCGTACAATGCACAACAACCCCGATGGCCGCGTGCATACCTGCCTTGACAGCTGCGGATATGCGTTTGACCCCAACCACCCCGAGAAGTTCGATGCCGTTCTCAACGAGACCGACATGGTGCTGCTCGACATTAAGCATGCCGATCCGGTTGAGCATAAAAAGCTGACCGGATGCGATCCTGCGCGCATTCTGGCGTTTGGCGATGAGCTGGCGCGTCGCAGGATCAAGGTCGTTATCCGTCACGTAGTGGTGCCGGGTATTACCGACACGGTGGAGGAGTGCGAGGCACTCGGTCGCCTGATTGCCCCGTGGCATAACGTGGTGGGCTTGGAAATGCTGCCGTATCACACGATGGGCGTCGTCAAGTACGAGCAACTGGGCATTCCCTATAAACTTGAGGGCGTGCCCCAGATGGATACCGCGCGCATGCCCGAGCTACGCAATGCCGTTATGACCGGCATGAAAAAGCGCCGTGCGGAGCTAAAAAACGCCATCGGCTAGCAAGTCATTTTGCTCCTCTACGATACCCGCGCTGCGCTGGTCTAGCGGCTTCGTATTGCGCGGTTGAGTCAAAATGCTGGTACCATACCGTGGATAGCAGTTTTCACGGGTTTGGGGGATGGTATGCCTACCATCGCAATCATCGGCGCACTCGAAAAAGAGGTTGCGCAGATTAAAGAAGAGCTAAACGGTGCCCATGTGACGCAAGAGGCGGGCTTGACTGTTGTAAACGGCGAGCTCGACGGTCTGACGGTGGTCGCC
>USQE01000089.1 GCA_900556675.1 uncultured Collinsella sp. | reverse complement strand
GGTCAGTGGAGCGAGCAGTCTTGGAACATGAAGTACCGCAAGCTGCGTTTCTTCTTTGGCAAGGGCATTGTCGAGGAGCTGCTCGCCCAGCTGCGCATCGAGAAGGTTCGCTTCCGTCCCGTCGAGGGCGAGGGCTACGCTTTCTTGCAGCCGGGTCGTGCGGCCGAGGTTCTGTCCGGCGGCACCGTGCTGGGCTGGGTCGGCGAGATTCACCCCGAGGCGCGCGAAGCCATGGGCATCGACGAGGTCGTCGTTGCCTTTGAGCTCGGCCTGGACAAGCTGATCAAGGGCGCCCGCAACCAGGAGAACTACCGCGAGTTCTCGCAGTACCCTGCCGTTGAGCACGACCTTGCTATCGTGGTCGACAACGCTGTGACCTGCGAGGATCTTGAGCGCCGCATTACCAGCGCCGGCGGCAAGCTGCTCGAGGGCGTGCGCCTGTTCGACGTCTACCGCGATCCGGTCCGCGTGGGCGTGGGCAAGAAGTCCATGGCCTTTGCGCTTACGTATCGCTCCGACGACCACACGCTCACCAGCGAAGAGGTCGAGAAGGCGCACCAGAAGATTGTCACCAAGGTGTGCAAGGGCGTAAACGGCGAGGTCCGCGGCTAGGTTCCGCGCTGGGGTATGGGTCAGCGGTGGCTGCCGCTGAGTCCTACGTGATTGCTATGCTCGGTATAAGGTACCGTTGAGCCTGCATATATGACACGCGCATTACATAACGGCGTGCTGCTTTGTCGGCAGTGCGCCGTTTTGCTATGATAGCCCGCGGCGTGTTACGAATCTGACAATACGTAACACTGACAAGGTGATTTTAGCGGCGTTGCAATTCCGTGCGCCGATAACCGGGAGGCGTATATGCACATTCCAGATAATTATCTGTCCCCGCAGACCGATGCCGTCATGGCAGTGGCGATGGTGCCCGTATGGGTTCACTGCATCAAAAAGGTGCGCGCCACGCTCGATCGCGAGCATATGGCGTTCCTGGGCATCTGCGCCGCGTTCTCCTTCTTGCTCATGATGTTCAACGTGCCGCTGCCCGGCGGTACCACTGGTCACGCCGTTGGTGGCGCGCTCATCGCACTGCTGCTGGGCCCCGAGGCCGCGGCTATCGCTGTCTCGGTTGCGCTGGCGCTGCAGGCGCTGCTGTTTGGCGACGGCGGCGTTCTGTCGTTTGGCGCCAACTGCTTTAACATGGCCTTTGTGCTGCCGTTTGTCGCTGCTATCGTGTTCCGTGCGCTCAACAGTCGTCTGCACGACAAGAGCTGGGGCACCTCGGTTTCGGCCATCGTAAGCGGCTGGGTCGGCCTGTGCCTGGCGGCCCTGTGCGCGGCGATTGAGTTTGGTATTCAGCCGATGCTCTTTACCAACGCTTCGGGCGCGCCGCTGTATTGCCCCTTCCCGTTGTCTGTGGCTATTCCGGCCATGTTGATCCCGCATATGCTGGTTGCCGGCGTGGTCGAGGGCGTGGCGACGGCTGCGATCTACGGTTTCATTAAGAAGACGGCGCCGAGCATTATCGTCGGGCCCGAGGCCGTCGATGGCCAGCTTGCCGCCGAGGGCGCTGCTGTCAAGAAGACCTCGCTGGTTCCCACGCTCATTTTGGTCGCCGTGCTCGTGGTGGCCACGCCGCTGGGATTGCTTGCCACCGGTGACGCCTGGGGTGAGTGGGACGCCGAGGGCGCCGCAACTGCCGTTCAGGAGGCTGGCGACGACAGCCTGCAGGCTTCGGTCGGCCTCGATACTCCGACCTTTGCCGACGCGCTGCCCACGGGTGATTACCTGCAGGCCTATTCCGAGGAACAGGGCCTTGGCTTTGCCGGCCAGGCTGCCATGTATATCCTTTCCGGTGTGATTGGCGTGGCGGTGCTCACCATCGCATTCCGCCTGATTTCGCTGACGGTTAAGGAAAGCTGAGCGCATGCAAATGGTCGAGCTGCCTAGCTGGCTTGCGGCCGAGGAGCGATACGAGCCCGCGGGGGCTCGGCATCGTGTGATGCAAAAGAATGTCCTGCACCTGGCGAGCCTGCTTGAGCGGGTTCGCCTGGGTGGAGGTGCGCACGAGGGCGGGTCGATGGTCGACCGCGCCCTTTCTTGCGTTTCGGCTCCGGTGCGTCTGGTGGGGATGTTCGTTTGCGTCCTGTGCGTGTGTCTGACGCAAAGCCCGCTGTACCTCATGTTGATGGCGGCTATCGTGTTGGTGCTGGTCGCGGTGCGCCCGGTGCGCGGGCTGCGGGCGACTTTTGTGCCGGCATTGGCTGCCGCGGGGTTTGCCGTGGTTCTGGCACTGCCTGCTCTGCTGCTGGGTGCTTCTGCCACGGGCGCCATGCTCAAGATCGCGCTCAAGACCTTCATTAATGTGTCACTGGTGCTGGGCGTTTCGTGGACCCTCACGTGGAGCCGCATGTCGGCTGCGCTCAAGATGCTGCATCTACCCGACGAGGTTATCTTTACCTTTGATATGGCGCTCAAGCACGTTGAGGTGCTGGGCCGCACGGCGCACGATCTGTGCGAATCAGTCATGCTGCGCAGCGTCGGTTCCGCGCCTGCGGGTTTTTCGCGCACCGACTCGCTGGCGGGTATCATGGGCATGACGTTTATCAAGGCGATGGAATGCAGCCGCGCGATGGACGAGACCATGCTGTGCCGCGGCTTCGCCGGCGTGTATCCGGCGCCTGCACGGAGCGGCTTTGGCTGGCGCGATGCGGCTTACGCGGCCGTTGTGACGTTGCTCGCCGTGTTGTGCGCGATGTTGTAGCGCGGACGGTCGAACCGTCGATGTGAGTAGGGAAGGGCGACGTTTTGGCAAACGATACGAATAACGCGATGGGTGTGAGCGGTGTTGCCGGCGCCGAGGTCACGCCGCTCATCGAGTTTCGCGACGTGGTGTTTTCCTATGCGGGTCATACGGTGGTCGACGGCGTTTCATTGCAGGTGAACCGTGGGGAGCTCGTTGCTCTGCTTGGTCCTAACGGCTGCGGCAAGACGACGATCATGCGTCTTATCAACGGCCTTGAGCTTGCGGACGCGGGTGCGTACCTGTTCGACGGGTATGCGGTCGATGCCGCATATCTCAAGGATTCCGCGACGGCCCAGCGGTTCCATCAGCGCGTGGGCTTTGTGTTCCAAAACGCCGATGCGCAGCTCTTTTGTGCCACGGTCGGCGAGGAAGTCGCGTTTGGCCCGGCTCAAATGGGGCTGCCGGCAGACGAGCTCGAGCGCCGCGTCCGCGATGCCATGGAGCTGTTCCAGGTTGCCGATCTTGCCGACGTCTCTCCCTATCAGCTCTCGGGCGGGCAAAAGAAGCGCGTTGCGCTGGCTGCGGTGGTGTCGATGAACCCGGATATCCTGGTGCTCGACGAGCCCACCAACGGACTTGACGAGGACTCGTGCGACATCGTGGTCAACTTTCTACTGGCCTATGTTGCTGCCGGCAAGACGGTCTTGATGAGCACACACCATCAGGATTTGGTGCGGCGCCTGGGTGCCCGCGCCATCTATATCGATCGATATCACCATGTGGTTGAGGCGCCGGTGTCGTCGTATGGAACCGAGAGCGGCGCTGCGGAATAGTTGCTGCGTAGAGCGTGCGTAGCCTCCCGCGCGGCTTTGCCGTGATGGTATAGTTATCCAGGTTTTTATGGGGGTGGCTATGCCAAGCTGGAACATTCATATCGCTCAGACGGAGCGTTTGCTGGAGCGCACCGGTGCGCTTGCCAATAGCGTGCGCGACCGCAATGCCTTTTTGTTTGGCTGCGTGGTTCCGGATATCTTCGTGGGCTATATGGTCCCTGGCATCGCCGATCCCATCCCGTACCGCATTACGCACTTTGCAAAGCCCGAGCCTATCCCCAAGCCTCGTGAGCATGAGTTCTGGGATACCTATGTGGCACCGTTGCTCAAAGGGGCGCCTGTTGGTACGCCGGCTGCCGCGACCTCGATTGTCGAGGAGCGTGAGCGACTCAATCGTGTACATTATCCCCAACGTTACAAGGACGCCGAGCCGGTTGCCGGTCCCGGTGCTAGTGAGCTTTCGCTCGCGCCCGATGACGTGGCGCAGTCGCTGCTCGATCTGACGCTGGGCGTTTGGTCTCACCTCGTGGCCGATACCGTGTGGAACACCCGCGTGAACCAGTACCTGGAGGCGCACGGCGGCAAGCCGTGCGAGGAATTCCGCATTAAAAAGCAAGGCGACTTTGACTGGTTTGGCAAGACGCTCGGCATTGTTTCGATTCCGCGCGCGACCGATCGCCTCTATACTGCGGCGACGCGTTTTGGTCAGTATCCCATCCATAAGGAGTATGTGCTCAAGACCATCGGCGTTATGCACGAGATTGTACGCGAAAACCCCGGCGAGCCCGATCATCCGCCGTATCGCTTGCTAACCGAGGAGTTTTTCGATGCAACGTTTACCGAGGTCGTCGAGCTAACCGAGGCGGGATTTGCCGCCCGTGTCGAATCGCCCGATGTGTCTGCGCTGCCCCTGATTGCTAGCTGCTAGCTGGCCGGCCCGGCAGTGAATAGCTCAACCCAATCGACCAACAGCTCCCGCCGAAGGGTATCTTCGGTGATGCGTTCCTGGTCGGTCTTTGGGATGTAGGGGAGCCCCGCCTTTTTATGGATGAGTTCGGCGATGTTGTTAAAGCTCTTCGTGTCTTTGATTTGCTCATAGGTTATCTGGATAACGTCATAGCCCATGCTGGTGAGGGCGGTGGTGCGCTCGGCATCGGAGAAACTTGCCGCTTCGCCATCGTGGGCGTAGCGGCCTTGGCATTCCAAGATGACGCCCATGCTGTCGGTGTTGCTCTCGATGAGGATATCGGCGTAGCAGCAGGTTTTGTCATACAGCGAGCGTGCAGCGTCGCTGAGTGGGATGCGCACGTTGTTTGCGATGCTGATGCCCATGCCGCCTTCGTCGCGGGGGAGCGAGACAAGCATGGAGGTCTGTACTTCGAAGGGCGAGGCGGTCTGCCCCGTCATGTGCTCGGCCGCCCAGCGCAGTTGTTTGACGCCGCGCAGGCCTGCGGCCTGCTTGGCGAACGTGGCGATATCCGCTGCGGTAAGAAGCGGCGTGCGCTTCCACAAGTTGGTGTCATTGCCCTTGGTGTCGTTAACTCGCTCCCAGCCGCAGCTGGGCGGAATGAGCTTAAGCGAAATAGCTTCATCGAGTTGTTGTTGCGTTCGCTCGCAGGGCTTAAACACTGCAAAGGAGCCGCACATCTCGTAGCAAGCCATGAGTAACTGGTTGCGTGAGACCAGCGTAGCAAGGCTGAGCAGCGTAAACTCGGGCGACGTGACATCAAAACCGTGTTCAGTCTGCCTAAACGACCCGGGAGGTGGCTCTTGGGTCAGGAGGTGTGACTTGAACAAACTCCGTGATCCGACTTGCTCGCGACTGAACACAAATCGATGAAGCGGCATATGAAGAAGGTCTTCAACAAGCGCATGGTTCCCAAGGGCGCAACACCTGCGATCCATGTTGTCTAGACTGACAGCGGGGTAAAGTCCTAATACCTGCGGCGGGATACGGTAATAGTTAAAGGCGGATTGACCGCATAGCGTCAGGTCCATGACGTCCTCCTGGTCGAAATATGCTTTTGGACCGTGCGATGCCAGTATCAATTCGGAAGTATGCGGCAAAATCTAAACCCTGTGAGCAGACCTGGCTTTTGAGGCTAGTTTATCAGGCATTTTGTTGCGAAAA
>USQE01000088.1 GCA_900556675.1 uncultured Collinsella sp. | reverse complement strand
GGGCTTTCGCTGTCGTTGCCAAAACATCGGCGTTGTGGCAGATGCCAACGACTACCCCCATGAAGTTGCGGTGGAATAGGGACTAAATGGGAGCCTCAGAGGCCAAAACAGTCCCTATTCCACCGCAACTTCATGGGGGCGTGCGACAATGCCCATCGGAAAACGTTTGTCATCTGGGGGTCTATCTATGCTGTACGAGTTTTGTGCCGAGAACTTTGAGCGGGTGCCGGCGGCTATCGAGGCCGGTGCAAGGCGCATCGAGCTGTGCGACAACCTTGCCGTCGGTGGTACCACGCCCTCGGCCGGCGTTATCAGTGCTGCGGTCAGTTATGCTCACGAGCATGATGCGCGAGTGATGTGCATGATTCGCCCGCGTGGTGGTGACTTTCACTACAACCAGGACGAGCTGCGCATGATGGAGATGGACTTGGGTCTTGCCGTGAGCGCCGGCGCCGACGGCTTGGTCTTTGGCTGCTGCAAGCCTTGTGCCGGCGGATGGGCGCTCGATGAACTTACGCTCGGCGCCCTCGTGATGGCTGCGGGCTGCGCGACCGAGGAGTGCAAGCGTGAGCCCATTGACATCACCTTCCACATGGCGTTTGACCAGCTCTCGCCCGAGGCTCAGATCGATGCTGTCGACACGCTCGCCGACTGTGGCATCACGCGTATCCTGACGCATGGTGGTGCTGCCGGAACGCCGATCGAGGACAATCTGGAGCACCTATCGCGTCTTGTCGAGTATGCGGGCGACCGCCTGACCATCCTTCCCGGCGGCGGCATTTCCACGGCCAACCGCGATACCGTGGCGGCGGCATTGGGCGTCTCCGAGCTCCATGGCACCAAGATCGTGCCGCTGGAGGCGTAACCCGTGGCGCTGGTATTTGACGTTCAGCAGGCGAGCGGCAAGCCCGACGACAACCGGCGCCCTGGCACCGCGTGCCCCTTTTGCGATACCGAGGGACTCGCCAATATCATCCGGCGCGACGGCGACTGCATCTGGCTCGAGAATAAGTTCAAAACCCTGCGCGCCACCCGTCAAACCGTGCTGATCGAGTCAGCCGATCACGATGCCGACCTGGCGACCTATGAGCCAGATGAACTCCACCATGTGATGAGGTTTGCCCTGGATTGCTGGCAGCAGATGATCGATTCACAGCAGTATCGAAGCGTGCTCATGTACAAGAACAAGGGTCCTCTCTCGGGCGGTAGTCTCGTTCATTCGCACATGCAGATTGTGGGTTTGGAGCAGGAAGACGGCTATGCTTCGTTGACTTCCGCCAATTTCGAAGGCATCAATGTCTGGCAACAGGGGAGAATCGTGGCCAACATCTCAACCGAACCGATCATGGGGTTCTTTGAGGTCAACGTTTCAGCCCCGCAGGGAATTGCCGCCAGCGATGACACAAGAGACCAAGCCGAGGCAGATCTCTTCGCCGATGCGATCCAGGTGGCTCTGCGCTATATCCTGAACGAGCACCACGGTGGTCGCGCAGAGTCGTACAACTTGTTCTTCTATCACCTGGGCGGTCGGACCATTGCCAAGGCGCTGCCGCGTTGGGTGGTTTCGCCCTACTTTGTCGGCTATCGTTTGGCCCAGGTCAATGCCGAGACAACGCTCGATATCGATGCTGAGCGCTTGCGTGCGCATCTGGAAACGCTCGTATAGCAAGATTAACACCCGTGTAATGCGGACAGTCTAGCGCGCCATGGCGTCGCGGCCGGCCTCGACACGCTTGCGCTGGGCGGCGCGCTCCTCGTCGGTCAGACGCTCAAAGAGATGCCCGATAAACGAGGCGAGTATCTGCTGAAACAGCGTTCCGCACATGACGGGAAACACGACTTCGCCTGGAAAGTACTGTGTGGCGATGACGGCGCCCGAAGAGATGTTACGCATGCCGCAGGTAAAGCACATGGTAGTCGTCTCGCTATATGGCAGATGCAGCGCACGGGCGACCAGAAAACCGACGACAAAGCCGCTGATGGCGAAGGTCAAAATAAAGAGGGCGACTTCCAGACGCATCGCGTTCATGTGCAGGACGTACTCGCTCATGGCGGTGGAGTTGGAGGCGATAATGCCCATCATCATGAACTTGCAGGCGGGCGAGAGCGCGGGGGAGAGCTTCTCGTGTCCCCATCCACGTGTGAGCTCGTTGATCACGATGCCGAGCACGGCGGGGATGGCGATCATAAAGGCCATGTCTTGCATCATGCTTGGCACATCGATCGAGACAGTGGCACCCAGCAAGAGCTTAAGCGTGAGCGGAATCGTCACAGGGGAGATAACCGAGGACGTCAGGATGATGGTAAGCGCGAGCGGGCCGTTGCCGCCGAACATGCTAATCCACATAAAGGCAGTGACCGCCACGGGTACGCTGTACTCGAGCACGATGCCGCAGACAAGGTTGGGGTTGGAGCCAAAGAACAGCGATCCCATGGCATAAGCTGCTATGGGAATAAACACCGCCGAGACGAGCAGCGCCAAAATCAGGTGCAGCGGACGGCGGAACACCTCAGCTACCTGGTGGAAGGTGTTACTGAGCGCGCCTTGGAATGTCATAAAGGCGAAGAGAGCGGGAACGATGGGCTTGAGTACGCCGATCTGCTGGGGAAAGAGCACGCCGAGCGTTACGCAAATCGGAACGATGACCTGCATATGCCCTGCGAGGAACTTTCCCAGTCCAACCCATTGCTTCATAGGCTCTTGTGACTCCCTTTGCTCGTGAACCCGTTTTGAATGGATATGCTAGACGCTCGCATGCGTCCGTGCGTCAGAAACGCTCGATTATTTCGAGGCTATTACCGGCATTGTTTACCGAAACCACGGCGTGCTGCGAGGCTCTGCGTCCGTGCCGCACGGTATAATAAATCCGTTCAACAGATCTGCCTGCCGAAGCGGGCATACACAGAGGACTCATCGCTATGAACCGTGAGAGGTATCGCGGCGACCTGCCCCTATCGGGGGTGGGCGCCTATGTCATCGCTTAAGACGACGCATCGCTGGGCGGTCGCTCAGCAAAATCCCGAGCTCGAAAAGGAGCTTTCGGCTGGTCTGGGCATACCCGGGCTGGTGGCACGCATTATGGTTGCGCACGGCATTGCCTCGATTGAGGAAGGACAGCTATTTTTGACGCCTTCGCTCGACCGTGATTGGGCCGATCCGCTCGTCATTCCGGGCATGTCGGTTGTTGCCGATCGTGTCGAGCGCGCCATTCGCAACCACGAACGCATCGCCGTCTTTGGTGATTTTGACGTCGACGGCATTACGTCGACTTGTCTGTTGACCGAGGCGCTGCGGACGTTTGGCGCCGATGTCACACCATTCATCCCGCACCGCTTTGACGAGGGATATGGCCTTTCGTGCGCGGCGCTCGACCGCGTCAACAAGCTCGCCCAACCCAATCTGATCGTGACCGTCGATAACGGTATCGCGGCCAAGGAAGAGGTCTCCTATCTGGAGAGCCTGGGAATCGATCTGGTGGTTACGGACCATCATGAGCCGTCCGACCAGGTGCCGCAGGGCGTGCCCCTGACCGACCCTAAACTCGAGGATGAGGGGCCCTCGCGTGAACTTGCCGGTGCCGGTGTGGCGCTCAAGCTGGTGCAGGTCCTGGGCGAGCGTTTGGACAAGCCGTCGTATTGGCGTTCGCTGATTGAGGTTGCGGCGCTGGGCACCGTGTCCGACATGATGCCGTTGACGCCCGAGAACCGCGCGCTGGTCGCTGAGGGCATCCAACAGATGCGCGTGACGGCTCGTCCCGGCTACATTGCGCTTGCAGCGCTCGCCAAGGCCGACCTTTCTACCATTACGGCGGACGGTCTATCGTTCTCGCTCATTCCCCGCTTAAACGCCGCCGGCCGCATGGCCGATCCCAAGCTGGCGCTCGACTTGCTGCTTGCCCGCGATCCTATCGAGGCAAGCGCGCTGGCGGCCGAGCTCGAGGAGATCAACCGACAGCGTCGCGAGATCGAGGCGGAGCTCACGCGCGATGCCATGGCAAAGGTCGAGGAGACTTATGACGGCGGGCGCGCAATCGTCGTGGGCGGCGAAGGTTGGCACGAGGGCGTTAAGGGCATCGTGGCGAGCCGCCTCACCAACCGATATCACGTGCCGGCGCTGCTTTTCTCTATCGAGGACGGTATAGCACGTGGCTCGGGCCGCTCGGTAGGCAAGGTTAACCTGTTCGAAGCCGTCGAGCGCTGCTCCGACCTGCTGATTCGCCGCGGCGGGCATGCCGGTGCGGTGGGCGTGACCATCGAGGTATCTAAGCTCGATGAGTTTCGTCGACGTCTTTCCGCCGTGTTGTCCGAGCTTCCCGCCGAGGACTTTGAGGACACCGACGAGGTTGCCGCCACGGTCGACCTTTCCGAATTGAATATCGAGACCATCGAGCAGATTTCCCGCCTTGAGCCGTTTGGCCAGGGTAATAAGGTGCCGCTGCTGGCTGCCGAGGGCGTGACGATGTGTGATCGCGCCGTGGTGGGTAAGACCGGCGAGCATATGCGCTTCGTGGCGACGGATGGAGCCGCGAGCGTGCCGGCAATCATGTTCCGTGTACCGCAAATCGACAGGCTTATCAATTGCGACAGCGCCGTCGACTTGGTGTTCGAGGCCGTTGCCGAGCATTGGCAGGGACGTGTGAAGCCCAAGCTCATGATCAAAGATGTCTTGGTGCGCGATACCACGGCACCCAATATCGACGATCCGGCATGTGAGCTTCGCCGCGGCGTACAACCGGCGGATTCTGGCCTGCGCCTGGAGTCGCGTAAACGCGAGACGCTTGCCCAACTTTCCTATACCGAGCTCACGCGCTCGCTCATTCACAGCTTTATCGGATCGAACCAGCCGCACCGCGCGCAGGTCGAGGCGCTCGATGCACTGGCCGATCACCAAAGTGTTCTGGCCGTTATGGGAACGGGGCGCGGCAAGTCTCTTATCTTCCATGTGCATGCCGCGCGCGAGGCGGTTCTTCGCGGGCGTGCGAGTATCTTTGTCTATCCGCTGCGCGCGCTCGTTGCCGACCAGGCCTATCACCTTTCCTCGACGATGGCCGCGCTCGGCATTGGCGTTGGCGTGCTGACCGGCGAGACCGTGGAGGCGGCGCGCGATGACGTGTTTGCCGGCCTGGCTTCGGGCCGCACCGGCATTGTTCTCACGACGCCTGAGTTCCTGTCTATCCATCGCGATCGCTTTGCACGTTCTGGACGCATCGGCTTTGTCGTTATCGACGAGGCACACCATGCCGGTCTTGCCAAAGGCGGCGACCGGAGCGCATACCTCGACATGCCCGATATCCTCAAAGCCCTGGGCGACCCCGTTGTCATGGCGGCAACGGCTACCGCGACGGCCCCGGTCGTGGCGGAGCTTGCTCGTGTATTGCCGATTACCAGGACGGTGGTCGACGAGACCGTTCGCGAGAACCTGCAACTCGAGGACGACCGTGACCTTGCGAGCCGCGAAAATCGCCTGGTGTCGATCGTGGCGACGGGGGAGAAGACCGTTATCTACGTGAACTCGCGCGACCAGTCCGTGGCGCTTGCCAAGACGTTGCGCAAACGCGTGCCCGACTGTGCGACCCATATCGCGTTCTATAACGCCGGGCTTGCGCGCTCCGATCGCCGCCGTGTTGAGGAAGCCTTTAGAGACGGAAGTCTCAGCTGCATCGTTTCAACTTCGGCCTTCGGTGAGGGCGTCAACCTGCCCGATATCCGTCATGTCGTGCTCTA
>USQE01000087.1 GCA_900556675.1 uncultured Collinsella sp. | reverse complement strand
GCGTATTGGGATCCTTGCTGCGGCGCTGCGCGGCGATGGCTACGCTCATAAAGAACTCGTCCCAGCTAATAACGTCGCGGCGCTTGCCCGACGTGGTTTGATGAAGATCGTCCGACATGGCAGACACCTCCGAAATCGCAATAGTTTGACCCATTGTAGCAGGTGAAAGGTGGGGTTGTTTCCTCTCCCGCCGACGTCCTCGGCTTTATGCGCGACGAGGCTTTTGGTTGATGCGGTACAGCTCGGCGAGACCCCGCAGCGTCAGTGCGTCGTCTACCGTCAGGCTGTGGCCGACCAACGCAGCGAGCGCCTCGGCATCGTCGCCGGTAATGACGATGGGCACGATACCCTCCCCCGCCTCCTTGGTCGAGCGCATCTCGGCAAGCACCATGTCGAGCATGCCGTCGATACGGGCCACCTCGCCCAAGACCACGCCCGAGCGCATGGCCTCGCGCGTGTTGCGACCGATCACATGTGTGGGTGCCGAGGGCTCGACCTGCGGCAGGCGCGCCGCAGCGGCCGAAAGCGAGCGGGCGCCAAGTGCCAGACCCGGCGCGATGACGCCGCCGACAAAGGTTCCGCGCGCATCGATGACCTCGATATTGGTCGTAGTGCCCAGGTCGATCACGATGCACGGCGAGCCGTAGACGGCGCGGGCAGCCACGGCGTCGGCGATGCGGTCGGGGCCGATCTCGGCCGGATCGTCGTAGTGCACGGGCATGCCGGTCTTAAGTCCCGGCCCCACGGTGAGCACGCGCCCCGTGCAGGTGCGGGAAAGCGCCGCCTTCCACGGGCGCTCGAGCGCCGGCACCACACAACTCAGCACGGCCGCCGCGGGAACGAGTACACCCGGCATGCCCGCATCGATTGCCAGCGCGCCCATGACCTGCACGAGCCTCATGCGCGCCTCGTCGGCCGTGATGCTCGACGGCGTCGTGATCTCGCACGTCGCAAGCGGGCATTCCTGCGCCGCGGCCGAATCCTCGGCAAACAGGCCAAAGCGAATGAACGTGTTGCCCACGTCGACCGTCAATATGTATGCGCAGCCATTAAGCATCGTCGGCGCTCCTTTCGTCTGCCCAGCAGTATATCGCCTACCTAAACCAGTCATCCCAAAATGACTAGCTTGCAGCTATACTGATGCGCGGTCGTACGCGAGCTCACGCGTCGGCCCTTGGTAACCCGACTTCCCGCGCCGTATCCGTAGCGGCGCTTGCGGGGGAAGCGGATATACGCAAAGGAGTTCTATATGAGCAATCCCTCGAACCGCACCTCGATGCGCGGTCAACTTACGCTGCGCGGCGTCGTAATCGGCGTCCTCGGCTGCGTGATCATCACGGCAAGCTCGGCCTACACGGCCCTCAAGATGGGCGCCCTCCCCTGGCCGATCATCTTCGCTGCCGTCATTTCGCTGTTCTTCCTGAAGCTCATGGGCAACGCCAGCCTCAACGAAGCCAACGTCACCCACACCATCATGTCTGCGGGCGCCATGGTCGCCGGCGGCCTGGCGTTTACCATCCCGGGCGCCTGGATGCTGGGTTATGCCGACCAGATCAGCTGGCTCAACATGTTTATCGTGGCACTCGCCGGCACCATCTTGGGCCTTCTTGCGACAGCGCTCATCCACCGTCACTTTATCGTGGACGCCGCGCTGGAGTTCCCTACCGGCAACGCCGCAGCTCAGACCCTGCGCGCCACCGAGGCCGGCGGCAAGACCGGCAAGCAACTCTTTGGCTCCATGGCCATCGCAGGCATCTACAGCGTGCTTCGCGACGCTCTGGGCGTGGTGCCCAGCATGCTTTGCACGCTCAATATCCCCGGCGTGACCTTTGCCATCTACAACTCGCCTATGCTGCTGTCCATCGGCTTCCTCGTGGGCTTCGCCCCCGTCGCCTTCTGGTTTGCCGGCGCGCTGCTGGGCAACTTTGGCATCATCGTCGGCGGCACCGCTGCCGGCCTGTTCGATGTTGTGACCGCGCAGGGTATCGTCAAGTCCCTCGGTATGGGTCTTATGATGGGCTTTGGCGTCGCCGTCGTCCTCAAGGACATCCTGCCGCAGGTCGCCGGTATCGTCCGCGGTCTTGCCGCCGACAGCTCCACCGACACCGACGAGCAGTCGCTCATCTCAGGCTCGCTTAAGCTCGACGCCGGCATTATCGGCCTGGGCACCGCAGCCATCGCTGTGATCGTTGCCATCGCGCTCGACCTCGGCCCTGTTCCGGCCGTCATCGTCACGCTATTCACCTTTGTCACCACCATTATGAGCGCGCAGAGCTGCGGCCAGACGGGTATCGACCCCATGGAGATCTTTGGCCTCATCGTCATGCTCATCGTGGCAGCCTTCGCGCAGCTCGCACAGGTCAAGCTGTTCTTTATCGCCGGCATCGTAGCCGTGGCGTGCGGCCTTGCGGGCGACGTCATGAACGACTTTAAGGCCGGCGCCGTACTGGGCACCAACCCGCGCGCACAGTGGATCGGCCAGGCCATCGGCGGCATCGTGGGCGCCTTGGTCGCCGCCGCTGTCATGGTCGCGCTCGTCACCGCCTATGGTCCGGACGCCTTCGGTCCCGACAAGAGCTTTGTTGCCGCGCAGGCAAGCGTCGTCGCCACCATGGTCTCGGGCATCCCGAGCGTGCCGTGGTTTGCGGGCGGCTTTATCGCCGGCATCGTCATGTACTGGCTCGGCATTCCGGCCATGATGATCGGTCTGGGCGTGTACCTGCCGTTCTATATGTCGCTCACGGCTTTCCTGGGCTCCTGCGTTAAGCTCGCCTACGACAAGTGGGCCGCACACCGCGACGCCGAGGCCGGTCTTTCGGACGAGGAAAAGGCCGCCAAGGACGCCGCCTTCCAGGAGCAAGGCCTGGTCGTCGCCAGCGGCCTGCTGGGCGGCGAGTCCATCGTCGGCGTTATCCTGGCGTTTGTCTCCGTGGGATTGAGTCTGCTGGGCTAAACCCAACAACAACGTACCCGTGCAGAGCGCGGGGTCGGAGACCATCCGGCCCCGCGCTTTTTTGTATCTGCCGAAACCCTCGGCAGTACTCGCATGTGGCGTGTCTTCCTTTGCCTGCTCGCCTAAGTTCCATGTCAAGATGACCGCCCCGCCCGTCACGGTGTAGAGTACATGCTGCGAACGCACCCGCGTTCCTGCGGCAATACGAGGTGGACATGGAACTCGATAAACAACAGCTCAAGCGACTGCGCGAGCGCCATCATCGGCGCCATGGCATCCGCCCCGCCCACAGCGAGGCCATGGAGAACGCAAGCCGCTTTCTAAAGCGGGCATTCAACATTCGCGAGGGACGCGCACCCTATCACGTGATTCGCAAGCGCTTTGTAAACGGGGCGCGCCTGACTGGCTCACACTTATGCATCTTGATCATTGCCATGTTGATCGCGAGCATCGGCCTCGATATCGACTCGGATATCGCCATTGTAGGCGCCATGCTCATCTGCCCGCTCATGGGCTCGGTCCTTGCCATGGCATACGGCATCGCCACGCTCGACCGCGAGATCACCCTTGAGGCCGTCGCGAGCTTGGCTCTACAGATGGCCTTTTGCCTGGTCACGTCCACGTTGTACTTTAAGCTCTCGCCCCTTGGCACCACCACGGCCGCCATCATCGACAATTCGACACCGACTGTGTGGGACCTTGCCGTCGCGCTCGCGGGCGGCTTTGCGGGTGGCCTGGGCAACTCGCGCGACCAGGAACCCGCCACGCTCATCGCCGGCGTGGCCGTGGCGACTGCGCTCATGCCGCCCCTGTGCGCGGCGGGCTATGGCATCGCCATCGCAAGCGGGTCATTGTTTCTCTCGGCGCTTTATGAGTTTGGCATCAACGTGGTCTTTATCGCGCTGGCTGCCGAAGCCGTTCTGCTTCTTTTGCGCGTGCCGCTCAAGCGCGACCTGAACGGCGACGGCATTGTAACTGCCGAGGAAGATGCCGAGGTCGACGAGCTATCACGCAAGGTGCGCCGCCGCATCATTGTGGGCACGGTAGTCTTTGCCATCCCCTGCATCGTTATGACGGCGGGTTCCATTTGCTCGGCGCAGGCCGGCGTGCAGGACGGCTACGGCGTGACCGAAACCACGCGCGAGCTTGCGGCGGTGCTGCCAGGCTTTAAGGATTACACCGTCGCCGTCGAGACCTCGGCCACCGAAGGCGATGAGGAAGGCATCGTCGAGCGCGAGATTGTCGCCCATGTGACAACGAGCGAGGCGATTGGGGCACACGACCGCCGTATCGCCCGCAAGCTCATCGACCTCAATGTGCCCGAGCTCGATCGCGTGGAGTTTGATGTGGAGTAATGCGGAGCATGGGATGGCTCTCGCGCACAGGCGCAAGTCGCGGCGAGGCTCAGACGCGACGCAGGCACATGCAAAAAGCGGGACGTAGTTCACGTTCGCGCCCCGCTCGCTGTTTTATTGTCGTGAATCAGACGTCCGCATCGACATCGCCAGACTCCGCCGTAAACGCCGGATCGGTGCTCACAAGATAAAATCGGGTCACCTCGGTATTTCTAATTAGGTAAATCTGCCCCTGATTGCGTCGGCGCGATATATACGCAACGTGAACCGTGCCGAATTCTTCGCCGTTTTCCTTCTTTAATATCAGGATGTTGGGGTCATCCGTACGCTTAAACTGCCCGTCAACGCAGCTGCCGTCTTTGTCGACCAGTTGCCACCGATGGTTATCCTCTTCAAGAAAGGCCAGGGTTTCCAGACTCGTCTTGTCGTCCCGATAGTAACCGTCAATGGCAAACCCTTCGGAAGCGCATTCCTGCATATAGGACGTTTCCCGGCTTATAGCAAACAGCCCTGTAGCGCCCAGGAGCACAGCCAGGCAGACCACTGCAAGGGTTATCGAAATAGCACGGCGACCCATGTTAGACCAACCGATAGTTGTTTAACGGAGCGCGAAACATACCTGGAACCTCCGATATCAGGGGGAACGTCGCCAGCAGGCTGGTGACAACTATATGCTTCTGACATCAAACCATATGGCTGCCACTCGCGGAGGGGGCATCGGTGAACGGCGTGTTTTCATACTCCATTGGTCAAACCTAAGCGCGGCCTTACAGGTCGTACTTGTACACGCGGTAGATGTACTTTTTGGCTTCCATCTCGTAGGTGGCAATGGGCAGTCCATAGCGATCGTACTCAGTGAAGGTCTTGGCCATGCCCGAGGCCACGAGCATGCTGTTCAGATTGCCGACGCGCTGCGCACTGCCGACGTAGCCCGAGAACGGCACCGCGATCTGGTCTTCAAGCTCGTAGGTGCGCGCCGTCTCGTCCACTGTAAAGATGCGCCCAAACGAATGCGTGCCCTTGTTGTAGTCGGTCACCACCGCAGAGCCCAGCTGGCCCCAGTCGAACTTGGGATAGCTTTCGGCCGCACCAAAGTTGTTGTCGTACAGCAGCACCTGGTAGCGACCGGTCGTTGCCGTATCAGAACTCGACAGATACGTCACGCTGTGCTGGCCCGCGTTGAGCGAAAAATCGCCCTGGGCCTGCAGCAACTTGTCCTCAAAGCCCGAGCCGGCCCAGAAATCGGGCGAGCCCATGAGCCAATCGACCGTGGGTGTGCCGTAGATATCGGTGAGCTTGATGACCGTCGAGGTCTCGCGTGAGCTGAGCAGGACGGTACTGTCGCCGAGCCACTGGATCGTGTTGATATGGATCCAATCCAGGTCGCCGTCCGAGGCCACCTTAGCGCTCGCTTTGAGATCGGGAAATATGTCGCCCAGGTCTACAACGAGAGAAACAGCGCCCGTTG
>USQE01000086.1 GCA_900556675.1 uncultured Collinsella sp. | reverse complement strand
TGGTTGTCTGGGATGCCAGTACTGCTTTACCCATGAGGGCACCTGTGTGCAGAAGGATGACATGGCCGACGTGATCGAGTCGCTGAAAGACGCCGACATGGTTGTCTTCGCTTCGCCCATCTACTGGTTTGATATCACTGCGCAGGAGAAGGCCGCCATCGACCGCCTGTACGCCTTCGGTGCTACGGGCTTCCCGTTCACCAAGACGGCCCTTTTGCTCGATAGCCACAGCGAGGGCGTCTATGATGCGGCGATCGCTATGTATAAGTCGACCTGCGCATACTGCAAGTGGGAGGACCAGGGCATTGTTACCATCAACGGTATGACCGAGCGCGACAGCATGGCATCGTCGCCCAAGTTGGAAGAGGTGCGAGAACTCGCTCGCAAACTCGCCTAAGGACAAGAAGAACGCATGGCAATCGGTGTTGGTGGAAAATGCTTGCTATCCTTACCAAGAGGAATGCTGATTGCCATGCGTTGATGCTTCCGCGGACAATTCCGGCGTGCTAAAACGCCTTCTCGTTCAAGAATTCCCTGAACGCGGGAATGTCAAAGCCAACGAGACCACGCCCGCGCTCTCCAATGACGCCGTCCTCCAGGAGGCGGCGTTTGTATTGGCTTGCGTAGTT
Organism: uncultured Collinsella sp.; assembly: GCA_900556675.1. GTDB lineage: Bacteria > Actinomycetota > Coriobacteriia > Coriobacteriales > Coriobacteriaceae > Collinsella. The sequence goes on along the minus strand of USQE01000086.1, from coordinate 5,196 downwards.
GCTGGCGACGCCCATGCGTTTGGCTATCTCCGAGACCCTGCTGGGGCCAGAATCGGGCAGCATCGCGAGCAAAAACTCAATGTCTTTATCGGAAAGCTCCCGATAGGTCGTTTCGAGAATTCGATCGCGCAGCTCCATGCGGGCAAGCAGAGAACCCTGCTGTACATCAGGTGCACTGATTTTGGGCGAGTTCTCCGAAACATCCCATGTGCGATATCCGACGAGCTGCATCATATAGGGAAATCCGTCGACGGCCTTCACGGCATCCTCGAGCGCTTCTGGCGTGATTGAGCGGCCTCCGGCCTCAACGGTTTTGCGGAATGCGTTTGCAATTTCGACGTCAGTGATTCGTCCCAACTGATGATATTGGGAACGCCTGAGGAACGAGACGGAATCGTTGCGCAGCAACGCCGATACTTTGTAGGGCAGTCCTGCCATGAGTAGGGCAACTTTTTTACCTTCGCGTACAAAGTGCTGGTAAACAGAGGCAAATTGAAGCATTTCTTCGAGATCGACGGTGACTTCATCGATGGTGATGAGAAGTCCGATGTCATGTTTTTCGAGTTGCTTAAAGATGCCATTCATGCGCGTGCGCCAGTTGCCCTGAGCCTCTTGAGCATATGTCCAATCGATGCCCACTGGGCCAATTTGAACACCGTTTATGCGCGCGTGAGGCTGTGAGAGGTAGCTATCTGCGGCTTCTTTGGTTCGCTCGATAATATCTTCGAGCATGCCTGGCATGGCGGAGACATTTGCTGCGATCCAGCCGTGTTCAAGCGCCGTTTCTGAAAGGAGCGAGAGAAGCGCCGTCTTGCCCGTTCCCCTTGCGCCAGTAAAAATGGTTGACAGGTTGGGATCTCCCGGGCCGTTGATAAAGCCACGGTTGATGTCACGCAGGATATGCTCGCGACCCGCTAGAAAGGGAGGGACGCTTCCAAACGTCGGGGTAAAGGGGTTCTTGCTGTACTCCATGGTAGCTCCTTTGCAAGTTTTGCTAATTTTTGCAACTTTTGCTAACTTTTGCAAGTTTTGCTAACGGCTGACCAAAGGGCATCGAAGCAGTGACGCTGACATTTTTTACGCAGAAAAATAAGCAGAAGTCAATTTATCTGCGTTAAAAAATAGTTGAGAAGAAAAGCGACGAGTCCCGGGCGCAATGCCGTTGCGTTCCGGGACTCGTCGCTTTGAGAAGTATCTAACGGTCTCGTTGCCGTGGCACCTAGTCAAACAGGCTCGGCATGTCGTTTTCCTTCATGAGGGCACCGGCGGAGGGGAGGCTCTGCGCGGTGAACTTCTCGGCTGAGGCGCCGGCGCCAAGAATCTCCTCGGTCGTGCCGACGGTGGTGACCGAGCGGCCCTTCTTGGCCGTGAAAGCCTGGACGCCCTGCGTGTTGGTGGTCGTCTTGGTCTTGAGCAACGACGTGTTGAAGTTCATCAGGCGGTAGTCGCTCGAGACCAGCGCGATGTCGCGATCTTCCTTGAGCACCTGGGCATACAGCAGCTTGCTGCCGCCATAGATGGCGTTCTTCAGGCGCTTGCGGTTGGTCTTGGTGACATATCCAGAAAGTGCGACGCGCACCACACGGCCGTTCTCAAAGACGAACAGCACGTCGGCCTTGTAGTCATCGGGGTCGATGACCCAGATGACACTCTCGTCGGGTTCCATCTCAAGATCGGTCGGCAGGTACGAGCCCAGCTGAGCCGACTTGGTGTCCTCAAATGCCGCAACCTTGCACTTGTACACCTGGCTCTTGTTGGTAAAGACCAGCAGCTCGTGGGTGTTGGAGGACGGAAACTCGATAAAGGGTTTGTCGCCGTCCTTGTACTTGAGCGTGGTTGCCTTCTTGAGCACGCGGTCCGTCATCTTTTTGAGGTAGCCATCGCGCGAGAGCATGATGGTGACCGGGTACTCCTCGACCTCGGGCTCCAAGCTTACTTCGATAACCTCATGGGGCTCGATCCTGCCCGTGCGGCGCGGCATCACATACTTCTTGTTGACCGCGGCCAGCTCGTCGCTGATGACCTTCTTGATGTTCTCCTCGCTGGAGAGGATCTCCTCAAGCTCGGCAATCTCGCCCTCAAGCTTAGCGATGTCCTTGGTGCGGTTGAGGATGTACTCCTCGTTGATGTTGCGGAGCTTGAGCTCGGCAACAAATTCGGCCTGGGTCTCGTCGATGTCGAAGCCGCGCATAAGGTTGGGCACGACCTCGGCCTCGAGCTTGGTGCCACGGATGATGGCGATCGCCTTGTCGATGTCGAGCAAGATCGCCTCGAGGCCGTGCAGCAGGTGCAGGCGCTCGGACTTTTTGCCCAGGTCAAAGTTAATGCGGCGACGCGTGGACTCAATACGCCACTTGACCCACTCGTGCAGGATCTGGCGCACGCCCATGACACGGGGATAGCCGTCGACGAGCACGTTGAAGTTGCACGAGAACGAATCCTGCAGCGTGGTCGAGCGATAGAGCTTGGCCATAAGCTTGTCGGGGTCGACGCCGCGCTTAAGGTCGATGGCGATGCGCAAACCCGAGAGGTCGGTTTCGTCGCGGATGTCGGCAATCTCCTTGACCTTGCCCTCTTTGGAAAGCTTGACGATGCGCTCGATAATGACATCGGTCTTGGTGGTGTAGGGGATCTCGTAGACCTCGATGATGCGCTCTTCGGGAATCCAGCGCCAGCGGGAGCGGATCTGGAAGCTGCCAAGGCCGGTCTCGACGATCTTCTCCATCTCCTCGCGGCGGTAGATAATTTCGCCGCCGGTCGAGAAGTCAGGCATGGGCATGTACTCGAGCAGGTCGCAGTCGGGATCCTGCAGGTAGTGCATCGTGGCGGTGCAGACCTCGTTGAGGTTGAAGCCGCAGATGTCGGACGCCATGGCGACGCCGATGCCCTTATTGGCCGAGACAAGGATGTTGGGGAACGTGGTGGGCAGCAAGCGCGGCTCCTTCATAGCGCCGTCGTAGCTGTCGACGAAGTCGACCGGGTCCTTGTCGATATCTTTGAAGATCTCGGCGCTGATGGGGGAGAGCTTGGCCTCGGTATAACGCGAGGCGGCGTAGCTCAGATCGCCCGAATAATACTTGCCAAAGTTGCCCTTCGACTCAACGAACGGCGCGAGCAACGCCTCGTTGCCGGTTGCCAGACGCACCATCGTCTCGTAGATCGCGGCATCGCCGTGCGGGTTGAGCTTCATGGTCTGGCCCACAATGTTGGCGCTCTTCTGGCGCTCGCCCTTGAGCAGACCCATCTTGTACATGGTGTAGAGCAGCTTGCGGTGCGAGGGCTTAAAGCCGTCGATCTCGGGGAACGCACGCGAGACGTTGACGCTCATGGCGTAGGGCATGTAGTTGACCTCGAGCGTCTGCGTGATCGGCTGGTCGGTGACCTCGGAGTGCAGGCCGATGACGTTCTCGGCGTTGACCTGCTTTTTCTTTGGCTGGTTCTTCGTCTTCTTCTTTGCCACGATTTCCTCTTGAACTTCTTATGGGCCGTCGTTATCGATTTGCTGCTACTGCAGGTCCAGCTGGTCCAGATATTCCTTGCCGTGCTCGGAGATATGGCGCTTGCGGCCTGCCTCGTCGTTGCCCAGCAAAAGGTTGAACATGGTCTCCATCTTGGTGACGTCCTCGGGCTCCACCTTGATCAGACGACGCGTCTCGGGGTTCATGGTGGTGAGCCACATCATGTCCGGATCGTTCTCACCAAGACCCTTGGAGCGGTTGATGGAGAGCTTCCTGCCCTCGAGCTTCTTGACGATCTCGGTCTTCTCCGCGTCGGTGTAGGCGAACCACGTCTTGTCCTTGCAGGTGATCTCATAAAGGGGCGACTCCGCGATATAGACGTAGCCCTCCTGGATGAGCGTGGGGCAGAGCCGGTAGATCATGGTCAAAATCAGCGTGCGGATCTGGTAGCCGTCGACGTCGGCGTCGGTGCAGATAATGACCTTGTTCCAGCGGAGGTTCTCAAGGTCGAACGCGGACAGGTCCTTCGTCTTCTTCGTCTGCACCTCTACGCCGCAGCCGAGCACGCGGATAAGGTCGGTGATGATGTCGGATTTGAAAATGCGCTCGTAATCGGCCTTCAGGCAGTTGAGGATCTTGCCGCGGACGGGCATGATGCCCTGAAATTCCGCGTCGCGCGAGAGCTTGACGGAGCCAAGCGCGGAATCGCCCTCGACGATATAGATCTCGCGCTTCGACACATCCTTCGTGCGGCAGTCGACGAACTTCTGCACGCGGTTGGCGATGTCAAGGCTGCCGGTCAGCTTCTTTTTGATGTTCAGGCGGGCCTTTTCGGCCGATTCGCGGCTCCGCTTGTTGACGAGGACCTGATCGGCGATGCGGTCGGCCTCCTGCTTGTTTTCGATGAAGTAGACGTGCAGACGGTCGCGGAAGAACTCGGTCATGGCGTCCTGCACGAATTTATTCGTGATGGCCTTTTTGGTCTGGTTCTCGTAGGAGGTCTGCGTGGAGAAGCAGTTCGTCACGAGGACGAGGCAGTCGGCCACGTCCTGGAACGTGAGCTTCGACTCGCCCTTGGTATATTTGCCCGCCTGCTTGCAGTAGGCGTCGATGGCGTAGACGAAGGCGTTTTTGACGGCCTTTTCCGGCGCGCCGCCGTGCTCGAGCCAGGAGGAGTTGTGGTAATACTCCAGACGGCTGACGCGGTTGGAGAAGCACAGGGCGGCGGAGATGCGGACCTTGTACTCCGGCTTGTCCTCGCGGTCGCGGCCCTTGCGCTCGGCCTGCCAGAACTGCGGCATGGTGAGCGTCTGCTCGCCCGCGATCTCGTTGACATAATCCAGTATCCCGTTGGGATAGCAGTAGTCGGTCTTCGTGAATTTCCCATCTTCCTCGTTGCGGAAGGTAAAGGTCACGCCCGCGTTGACGACGGCCTGGCGCTTGAGGATGTCCTCAAAGTACTCCTTGGGGATATCGATGTCGGTGAAGACCTCGAGATCGGGCTTCCAGCGGAAGACGGAGCCGGTGGCCTTGCGGTCGGTCGGTTCCTTTTTCATTTTGCCGACGAGCTCGCCCTTTTCAAAGTGGAGGGAGTATTTATAGCCGTCGCGGCGGATGGTGGCGTCAAAGTATTCGGACGAATACTGCGTGGCGCAGGAGCCGAGGCCGTTGAGGCCGAGGGAGAATTCGTAGTCGCCGCCGGTATTGTTCTGATATTTGCCGCCCGCGTAGAGCTCGC
>USQE01000085.1 GCA_900556675.1 uncultured Collinsella sp. | reverse complement strand
AGCCGTGCGCGCCACCATTGTTGAGCTGGTCGGCAAGACCGGGCACCATGCAGGCGATGGCCGAGCACACCAGAATGGCAAACGGAGTTGCCAGGCACAGGACAACTGCCCAGCGCATCTCGCCCGGCTCGATCTTCTTGCCCAGGAACTCAGGCGTGCGGCCGACCATAAGGCCGGCGATAAACACCGTGAGGATGGCGAAGCCGATCATGCCGTACAGGCCGCAGCCCACGCCGCCGAAGACGACCTCGCCCAGAGCAATCTGGAGCATCTGGACAAAACCGCCCAGCGGGGTGCAGGAGTCGTGCATGGAGTTAACCGAGCCGTTGGAAGCAGCCGTCGTGAAAGCGGACCAGGTAGAAGAGGAGGCGATACCGAAACGGCTCTCCTTGCCCTCCATGTTGCCGCCGGCCTGGCCGTCGGTCATCTCGATATTGACCGCTCCGCCATCGGCCAGCTGCGGGGTGCCCGCATGCTCGTTGGCGGCGATGATGCCGGTGAAGATCACCAACAGGATGAACATGGCGGCAAAGATAGCCTTGCCCTGCTTGGTGTTCTTGACGCCGATACCGAAGGTGAAGCAGCAGGCGGCCGGGATCAGCAGCAGGCTGGTCATCTCGATGATGTTGGTGAAGGCACTGGGGTTCTCATACGGATGGGCGGAGTTCACGCCGAAGAAGCCGCCGCCGTTGGTGCCGGACTGCTTGATGGCGACCTGAGGAGCCGCGGGACCCTGGGGCAGGAACTGCTCGGTGACCACGCGCGCGCCCTCGACAACCTTGCCGTCGACCTTGACCGTGTCGCCCTCGATCTGGGCGCCGTTGATGACGCTCCAGCCGCCGTCTGCATTAGGCTGGACAGCGACGGGCTCTACGAGCTCGGCCTTCTGAGCCGACTGGAAGTTGGAGATGACGCCACCGGCAGCCAGGCAGATGCCGAACACGAGGTTCAGCGGGATGAGCACATACAGGACGGTGCGGGTGAGGTCCACCCAGAAGGAACCCAGGCCCTGCTCCTTGACCTGACGGAAACCGCGGATGAGTGCGAACATGACCGCAATACCGGTGCCGGCGGACAAGAAGTTTTGCACGGTGAGGCCCATGAACTGCACAAAGTAGGACAGGGCGGTCTCACCGGAATAGGACTGCCAGTTGGTGTTGGTTATGAAGGAAGCAGCCGTATTGAACGACAGGTCCCATGACACACCCGGCAGGTGCTGGGGATTGCCTGGCAAGAAGGACTGAAGCACCTGGAGTGCCACAAGAGCCACGAGGCCGATCCCCGAAAAGACCAGCACGCTCGCCAGATAGCGCCTACACCCCATCTGCTCTGCCGCGTCGATGCGAAGCAGACGATAGACGCCGCGCTCCACAGGAGCAATCACAGGCGACAGGAACGTATGCTCACCATCCATGATATGGGCCATGAACCGACCGAGCGGAACGGCCAGGACGACGAGCACGGCAAAGTACAAGATGTACTGAATCGCAGCGTCCATAGTTTACGAATCACTCCTCATCAGAATGTAGATGTAATAGATAAGGAGTCCAATGCAGACGACTCCGATGATGGGAATGAGGATGTTCATTTACCGCCCCTTTCACGCGCGGCCCGATGTCTCGGACGCCTGCTCTCGCAAGCGTCTGGGGACAGTAAACGCTTCTAGGGATTAAAGAGGCGTGAGGGCCGGGGCTCACGTCCTTAAGATGCCGTAAAGATGCAGGTAGAAAGCACTATTGCAGCTGCAGTGCGCCTATACTCGACCTCGCGAGCATACAGTGGTGTCTTCACCGCGTATGCACGCATGGACAACGCTTCAGAAAGGCTACGCTATGCAGCGCGACGCATCGGACACTCGCGTCAATCCAGACCTCATCCTCAAGGCAATTGAGAAAGACGGGGTCGCCGATGACACTCGAACCAGCCGGGGACACCTCAAAATTTTCTTTGGCTACGCTGCTGGCACAGGCAAAACCTATGCGATGCTTCAAGCCGCCCACGCCGCCAAGCGGCGAGGTGTCGACGTCGTCGCGGGATACATCGAGCCGCACGAACGTCCGGCAACTGCCCATCTTGCACAAGGGCTTGAGAACGTGCCCTGTAAACTCATCGAGCACAACGGCATTGCGCTCAGCGAGTTCGATCTAGATGCGGCTATCGAACGCGCCCCTCAGCTCATCCTTGTCGACGAGCTCGCCCATACGAATGCGCCGGGGTCTCGCCACGACAAACGCTATCAAGACGTCGAGGAACTTCTACATGCGGGCATCGACGTCTATACGACCGTGAACGTTCAGCATATCGAGAGCCTAAACGACATGGTTGCATCCATCACCGGCGTTGTCGTGAGCGAACGAATCCCCGACCGTATCTTCGATGATGCCGACCAGGTCGAGCTCGTCGACATAGAGCCCGAAGACCTACTTGAGCGCCTTCGCGCCGGCCTCGTCTACCGTCCCGCACAAGCCGACCGAGCGCAACAGCATTTTTTTACCGTCGAGAACCTCACCGCACTCCGAGAAATCGCGCTGCGCCGCTGCGCCGATCGCACCGGCCACCTCACAGACGCCGCACGCGTGCTGGGAAACCGTGACTACTACACCAAGGAGCGTATCTTAGTCTGTGTCTCCCCGGCGCCGACCAATCCCCGCATCGTCCGTACCGCCGCACGCATGGCGAAAGCGTTTCGCAGCGAGCTCGTCGCCCTGTTCGTAGAGAGCCCGCGCACGCAAGCCATGAGCGATGATGAGCGCGCCAAGCTTGCAGCCAATATCGCCCTAGCCGAGCAGCTCGGAGCACATATGGAAACCGTCTATGGCGACGACATCGCGTTTCAGATCTCCGAGTTCGCGCGCCTGTCGGGTATTTCGAAAATCGTCATGGGGCGCACGGGCGAGCGCAGCAGCGTCCGTCAGGCCCTCTTCGGCCGCAAATCTCTCGTAGAACAGCTCATAACATTCGCCCCGAACCTCGACATTTACATCATTCCAGAACAGTCGACTCCGCCCTCCCGACCCAAAGGACGCCGCCATGCACTCGCCCTGCAGCCGCCCAGCAGCCGAAACGTGCTTCGCACGCTGGCCCTCTCTCTTGCCGCCACGGTGATCGGCACGGCTTTCCGCCATCTGGGATTTGCCGATTCCAGCATCATATCCCTCTATATCTTCACGGCCCTGCTGACCGCCGTCACCACGACGGGGCGTATCTGCACGATCGTATCGAGCGTGCTCTCTGTAGTGCTTTACAACTTCTGCTTCGTCACGCCTCTGTTTTCGCTCGCCAGCTACGACCGAAGCTATCTGGTCACGTTCGGCATCATGTTCGCCACCGCTATGGTCGCCGGCGAGTTAACTGCGCGCATCGCCGACAACGCCCGTACATCCGCCGAGAACGCATTCAAAACGCGCGTACTCCTCGAAACGAACCAGCTCTTGCAGCAAGCCCATAGCGCGGAGGAGTGCGCCCGCGTCGCCATGAACCAACTCGTCAAACTGCTAAAACTCGACGTGGTCTTCTACCCCGCCGAACACGGCACGCTCGGCAAGGCGCTCTATGAGTCCGCTGGCACCGAAAACCGATCCGCGTCGCTGCTCACCGACTACGAGCGCGCCGTTGCAACCTGGACCTACACCAACAACAAGCGCGCGGGCGCAAGCACGCGGACCCTGCCTGAGGCGCGCTGTCTCTACCTCGCGGTTCGCACCGGCGACAAGGTATTCGGTGTCATCGGCATCGCCCTGGAGGGGCGCGAGATCGAAGCCTTCGAGCATTCGATCGTCCTATCTATCGTAGGTGAATGCGCCTTGGCGCTCGAAAGCGACCGGGCGGCGCAAGAGCGCGAAGAGGCTGCGGTCTTGGCGAAAAACGAGCAGCTGCGCGCCAACCTTTTGCGCTCCATCGGCCACGATTTGAGGACACCCCTCACGGCTATATCCGGATCTGCGGCAATCCTTCGGAAGAGCGACGAGAAGCTCAGCCTCGAACAACGCTGCGATCTTGCCGATGCCATCTACGACGACTCCCTCTGGCTTATCGATACCGTGGAGAACCTCCTCGCCATCACACGCGTCGAGGACGGCACCATTCGCCTCAACTTAACATCCGAGCTCATCGACGAGGTCATCGAGGCCGCCCTCAGCCATGTCGCCCGAGCATCGCATGGACGTGCCGTCACCATCGAGCACACTGACGACATCCTGCTGGTACGCATCGATGTCCATCTCATCATGCAGGTGCTTACGAATCTCATCATGAACGCCTTCAAATACACGCCCGAGGACTCGACTGTCACCATCAGCGCACGTCGCGAGGGCGCGTTCGTCGTGGTGGACGTCGCAGACGATGGGCCGGGTGTGGCAGACTGCGACAAGCCTCATATCTTTGAGCGCTTCTTCACCTCAAACAATACGCGGCCCGTGGATTCGCGTCGAAGCATCGGCCTTGGCCTGTCGCTCTGCCGCTCCATCGTGGAGGCGCATGGCGGCGTCATCGAAGTTCGCGACAACCACCCCCATGGGGCTGTCTTCCGTTTTACCCTGCCCGCCGAGGAGATTGAGATTCATGAATAATGCCGCTAAGCCACGCATCCTCCTGGTCGAAGATGACCCGACCGTTCAAAACCTCGTTTCGACCGCGCTTGACCTCCACGGCTATGTCGTGAGCAAGGTTTGCAACGGCCAAGCCGCCATCATGGATGCGGTGTCGCACGGCCCCAGCCTCATCATGCTCGACCTCGGCCTTCCCGACATTGACGGTATCGAGGTCATCACGAAGATCCGAAGCTGGTCGGCAGTCCCCATTATCGTCATTTCGGCGCGCACCGAAGATTCCGACAAGATTGCAGCACTTGACGCGGGGGCAGACGACTACCTCACCAAGCCCTTTTCTGTGGATGAGTTGCTCGCGCGCGTCCGTGCGAATTTGAGGCGCTCCTCGATGGCGTCGAGCGAGTCGACAGAAGCGAGCACGTTCGACAACGGTCCGCTGCATATCGACTACGCCGCGGGATACGCGACGAAAGACGGACGCGAGCTCTCGCTCACCCCAACCGAGTACAAATTGCTCGTCCTTCTGGCGAAAAACGTCGACAAGGTGCTCACCCACACCTTCATCACCCGCGAGATATGGGGCACGAGCTGGGACAGCGATCTGGCGAGCCTGCGCGTGTTCATGCGCACCCTGCGCAAGAAGATCGAGGCAGACCCCTCTCACCCCAAGATGATTCAGACACACATGGGTGTCGGGTACCGCATGCAGCGTCTCTAGCCCGCCCAACAAAAAGTTGCGGTGGAATACGGAGTGGATAAGGCCTTTGACAGCCAAAACAGTCCGTATTTCACCGCAACTGATGGGCGGGGTGGAGTTAGAGGCCCAGGTAGGTGGTCATGCCTTCGACGCGAGCTTGGCGTCGACGGCGGCATGGACGACCGTGAGCGGGCCGTTGACCACATAGTTAACGATACCCAAAAAATACTCTTCGACTCACCGTGCTCTCTCTCAAATGCACAAAGCGCCCCGCGAACGGATGCTCGCGAGGCGCTTAGATGTCTGGACCTTACTTGATACCGCGGCCCAAGTCTTCGGCGATTTTGTCCACGCCTTTCAGCGCGGCGCACGTCTTTTTGTTGGAGCAATGCCCCGTGCAAACGCCACCCTGAGCGCAGTCGGCGCAGGTGCCCTTGCGGTAGATGCGCACGCACGCGGCGACAAACGCAACGCCGATAACAGCCAGTACAACAATATCGATAGGTGCCATAGCAAGCCTCCTCTAGTTAGCCATCACTTACTTTACCCCATTCTCCACCTACCAAAAAGGGACAGGTTTAT
>USQE01000084.1 GCA_900556675.1 uncultured Collinsella sp. | reverse complement strand
GAGGCGCCCAGCTCGTACGCGCGCAGAACCGCATCATCGGAATCTTCGCTCGAAATCATGATGACAGGCAGATTATCGATACCCGATCGGCGCGACAGATCGGCCAGCACCTCAAAGCCACTTATGCCCGGCATGACAATGTCCAGCAGCACGAGCGATAACTCATCGCCATAGCGGTCGACCATGTCGAGCGCCGTACGACCGTTGTCGGCCTCGAGGATGCAATACTCGTCCTTGAGCATCTCGTTGAGAATGGCTCGGTTCATCTCGGAGTCATCGGCGATAAGCACCAAAGGCTTTTCGCTTTGGAAGGCCTCGATGGAATCGGCATCGGTCACGACCGTACCGGCTTTTGCCTTAGCGCGGCTCAGTAGCTGGACAGCACGGCCAACGCCCTCATCGACCGTCTCGCCATGAATGCGAACGCCACCAACACATGCCGTCAAGCTCACGTACTCATGGCCCGGAATAATCGTGGAATGAACGGCTTCGGATACCTGATGCAGGCGACGGGCGAAGTCATCGGAGGGAATATTGGGCATGACGACCACAAACTTGTCGCAGCCATAGCGCACAAGCTCGTCAGTCGAACGAATTCCGCTGCGTATGGCTGTCGCCACAGCACCGAGTGCAAGGTCGCCGGCATGACGGCCACACGTATCGTTGAAGGCCCTAAAATCATCAAGGTCGATCATCGCAACGCCGGCATTCATGCGGGCGCTTCGGAGCTTTTCCTCGTAATATCGGCGATTGTGCACGCTCGTCAGCACGTCGGTATAGACAAGGTCCTCTTCTGCAGCCTCTTGCTCATCGATCGGACGCACCATCAGCAGGACGTGAGGCTCGCCCTCGACCTTCAGAGGGCGCAGATGAGCGCGGTACTCAACGCCATCGTTGAACAGCCGCTCCGATACACCATCGGAACCTGCCAAGGCCTCAAGACTTGACTGACGCAGGCAAGGGCACCGATTGCCGGCGAGTAGGCAGTTAGGCTCGTTCTTAATCTGATCGGCCGACAGCAAACGCACCACGGGGTAGGTCTTCGCGACACGGGCGACCTCGGCGGCAGCCTCCTCGTCGGTTAGATTGACCTCGTGATTATTGAGCATATGGGGCCCTTTCGATAGTTTCGCATGGTAGCGGTGGGTTCCAAATGCTACAAGGGTAGCACCTTGTCGATGCGGGTAAGCACGTGAATGCTGTTACAGTTTTATGAGTTGCCAGACGGCGCGATTGAAGCCGCAGACGTGAGGTTTTGAGCACGTTTGTCAACACGGCCGAAACGTTTGCGGATGAAGTCTGCTTTGGCTATTGCGGGTGCTAGAACCCCAGGATGCCACGGACAGTCTGGGCAGCCGCTACCGGGCGATCGCGCAGGCCGTTGTGCGCGCCAGGAACCATTACGAGTGGACAGTCCAAAAGCTCAGCCGCCACCCTCGTACCCGCCTCGCGAGGCGTGCCAATCGAGAGCTCGCCCAGGAGCACGGCGTCCACCGTTCTTGACGCGCAGACGCTATCCCAATCGGGAGCATATGTCATATTTGTTCCGTATTCATTGGCCATGAAGCAGCGACCATTGCGCAGGGCATGTTTGACTTCCGCTTCGGTCGTCCCAGGAGCCTCGGGGTCCAAGTCGCCGAGGGCTCCCAAGAAAAGCCGGAGCGCCCTTGAAACCTTTCCAGCCGCAATCATATCGAGCAAAACCGGAGCTGCGCCCATGCCGACGCCTTCGGCCGACACGGCCGGCTCATGCAGAATCGCACGGGCGACGAGATGGGGTTCGGTGCGAAGAAGCTCCAGCGCCACCAACGTGCCGGCGCTGTGCGCAAGCACATTTGTCGGAGCGCCAACGTACTCGATCACGGCTCGCAGGTCGGCGGCCTGAGTGGCAAGATCATAGCTGCCGTCTGCCGCATCGCTGCTGCCACCACAGCCGCGGCGGTCGTAGGCAATTACGCGGTAGTTGCGACTGAGCTCACAAGCGATGCCGTCGAAAAATGTGCCGTCGACACAAGCGCCGTGCACGCACACCAAGGCAGGAGCATCAGGCGACACATCCGGGCCGGCATATTCGCGACAGGCAATCGTGGTGCCCGCATTCTCGACCGTAAAATCCATGTTGTGCCCCCATCATCAACGCCCATCCAGTTGCACGTCAGTACGGTTGGATGGACCCGCATTGCCTTACGCCTTGTTAACAGATTAACTGTACCCGACCCGAGACTTTTCATGGCACGGCATAATGAGCGACGCGAAAAAACGAAACTTGCAAAGCAAGAGCCCGCACCTTGCTTTGGAGCCGATGCTATGCTTAGGCACAATTGTCTTGAGGAGCACATGCCTATGTCTACGTTTTTAAATGCCAGCCCCATCTTTGGACCCGTTCGCAGCCGTCGCCTGGGCCTTTCGCTCGGCGTCAACATGATGCCGGCCAGCGGCAAAATCTGCACGTTCGACTGTATTTATTGCGAAAACGGCCTCAACGCCGAGCGCCCCTGCCATGAGCCGTACAACACAGCTGCCGTGGTACTCGATGCACTCGAGGCAAAGCTGCGCGAGATGGCAGCCGAGGGCGAGCTGCCCGATGTAATCACGTTTGCCGGCAACGGCGAGCCCACCGCCGCGCCGGAGTTTCCGCAGGCCATCGCCGGTGCCGTCGCGCTTCGCGACCAGCTGGCCCCAAACACCAAGATTGCCGTGCTTTCCAACGGTACGCACGCCGACCGTCCCCAGGTGCACGATGCGCTCATGATGGTCGACGACAACATCCTCAAGCTCGATACGGTCGATCCGGCATTTATCCAGCTGCTCGACCAGCCCGTTGGCCCCTACGATGTAGAGCACCAGATCGAGACGTTCGCGAGCTTTGACGGTCACGTTATTATCCAGACAATCTTTTTGACCGGCGAGTACCAGGGCAAGCTCATCGACAACACCGGCGAGGAGTACGTTGCCCCCTGGCTCGCGGCGCTTGAGCGCATTCGCCCACAAGAAGCGACCATCTACACGGTGGCGCGCGAGACACCGGTCACCGGCCTTGCTAAAGCGGCGCCCGAGGTGCTCGACAAGATTGCCGCACGCGTGCGCGCCCTCGGCATCCCCTGCCAGGTGAGCTACTAGCAAAACCACGCAGCAGCTAGTGCCCGCCATCCCGCCCCATCAGTTGCGGTGATATAGTTCCTATTTGTGCTGTTAAACCGCTTAAATCGGAACTATATCACCGCAACTTTTATAGACGCGTGGGTGGGCTATACTAGCTGCGGATGAAAGGAAGTTAGCCATGTTTGACAAAGGACCCGTGCCCGGCCGCAACGACGCTTGCTGGTGCGGCAGCGGCAAAAAATATAAGAAATGCCATAGCACCTTTGATGAGCGCCTCGAGCGCTTGTGGGAAGAGGGCTGGGAGGTTCTGCCCCGCACGCTCTACAAGACGCCCGCCGATATCGAGGGCATCGAGCGCTCGGCCGCCATCAACGTGGGCGTGCTCGATTACGTGGCCGAGCACATCAAGGCAGGCGTCAACACCGCCGAGATCGACAAGTGGATCTACGACTACACCGTCGAGCACGGCGGCACGCCGGCCGACCTCAACTACGAGGGCTACCCCAAGAGCGTATGCACCTCGATCAATGATGTGGTCTGTCACGGTATCCCCTGCGATACGGACGTGCTGCACGAGGGCGACATCATCAACGTCGACTGCTCCACGATTCTTGACGGCTACTTTAGTGATTCGAGCCGCATGTTCTGCATCGGCGAGGTCTCTGCCGAGCGCCAGCGCCTGGTCGACGTCACCCGCGCCAGCGTGGAGGCGGGTCTGGCAGCCGTCAAGCCATGGCTTCCGCTGTCCGTTATGGCCGAGGCCGTGCAAAAGACGGTCGAGGACGCCGGTTTTAGCGTGGTGCGCGAGTACGGCGGACACGGCATTGGCAAGGAGTTCCACGAGGACCCGTTTGTAGGCTTTACCACCGAGGCGCCCGATGTGGACACCATTATGGCCCCGGGCATGGTCTTTACCATCGAGCCCATGGTCAACGCCGGAGCGCCCGACATCAAGATCAGCAAGGGCGATGGCTGGTGCGTGCGCACCAAGGACGGCAGCGACTCGGCCCAGTGCGAGGTACAGCTCGTGGTGACCGAGGACGGCTACGAGCTGCTGAGCTGGTAGCCGTGGATGCGCCGGATGCTGACGGGCACGCTCGTCTTGCATCCGGCGTTTTTATTTGAACGTTTTGCCTGATACAGCCTGCCAAAAAACCTGTCCCTTTTTGGCAGGCTGAGCGGAGAGGACTGCTTGTGAACATCCTGGTTTTGCTGCCCGTCAATGACCGCCATCGCGCAATTCTTGAGTCGAGCGCTCCGGGCGAGGACTTTATCTACACGAGCTCCGACGCCGCCACGCGCGAGCAGGTCGCCGATGCCGACGTGATCTTGGGCAATATAGACCCTAGCATGCTCACGGCATGCGAGCATCTCCAGCTGTTGCAATTGCAGACCGCCGGCTATGACGACTATCTTGCCGCCGGCACCGTGCCGGCCGACGCCAAACTGTCCTGCTCGGTGGGCGCCTACGGCCAGGCCGTAAGCGAGCACATGTTTGCCATGGTCCTTTCCATGATGAAGCGCCTGCCCGGCTATCACGACTTGCAGCGCGAGCATCGCTGGGAGGATTTGGGGCCGGTTACCTCGCTCAAAAATGCCAACGTGCTGGTGCTGGGCGCGGGCGACATTGGCGGCCACTTTGCCACGCTCTGCCGCAACATGGGCGCGCACGTCCGCGGCATCAAGCGCCATCCACTCGTCTACCACATTGTGTTTGAGGACATGGACGGCATGGACGCCCTACCTGAGCGCTTGGCGGAGGCCGACATCGTCGCATCCTTTATGCCGAGCACACCCGAGACCCGCGGCCTGGCGAACGCCGAATTCTTCGCCGCGATGAAGTCGGGCGCCTTCTTTGCCAACGGCGGCCGCGGCGATCTTGTAGTTGCCGACGATTTGGTTGCCGCCCTGGAGTCGGGACATCTCGCCGGCGCCGCGGTCGACGTCACCGACCCCGAGCCGGTCGCGCCGGACAGCTCGCTCTTTAAGCTGCCGAACGTCATTGTCACGCCGCACTACGCGCCCACAACGGTCGAGTCCGCCACGCGCGTTTCCAAGATCGCAGCCGAAAACATCAATGCGGTGCTTGCCGGTCAAGAGCCGGTGGGCTGCATCGTCTGAACAAGATTAAGAGGAGGAAAGCAACCATGAGACTCGCAACGATCAAGCTGCACGGCGCGGAGGTCGCCGGCATCGTCACCGGGAAGGGCATCCTGCCCGTCGCAGCGCTCAACGCCTACAAGGGTACGGGCTGGAAGGAGGACATGATGAGCCTCATTCAGGCCAATCACATCCCCGGCCTGACAAAGTGGTATAACGAGGGCGGCAAGGAGGAGCTGGAGAGCATCCCCGGTCTCGTGCCGACAGAAGAGGTCGTCTACGCCCCGCTCTACCGCAACCCCAAGCGCATCTTCGGCATCGGCCTCAATTACGCCGACCATGCCAAGGACATCGGCAACGCCGCGCCCACGGGCTTCCCCGGCAGCTTCTTCAAGATGGCGGATACGCTCATTGGCCCGAATGACGACATCCTGCTGCCCAAGCTCAAGGAAGCGCAGAAAACCACCGCGGAGGCTGAGCTCGGCATCATCATGGGCCGCGACTGCCGCGACGTTCCCGAGGAGGAGTGGGAGAGCGCCATCGTCGGCTACACCACGATCCTCGATATGACCGAGGAATCCATCCTCAAGGGCAACGACTTCGTGCCCGGCAATCCCCGCTATCTGACCATCGTCAAGAACTTCCCGACGTTCTTC
>USQE01000083.1 GCA_900556675.1 uncultured Collinsella sp. | reverse complement strand
GAGCGCCAATGCGACCTCACGACGGTTGCGCTCATTGTCTCAATTAGATACTCAACGAAATACGGCCCCGCAGCTCAATAAGCTGCGGGGCCGTACCATACACCGACGAATCAACGACGAAGTGCATCCACTATTTGGCCAGCTCCTGAACGATCCAGTCAATTGCACCTTCGGGATCGTTGGTAAGGTCGATATACTCCTTGCCCCTTGTGGTGAGCAGTTTAATTCCAAGGCGATCGGTATCGGCCTTCATAGCGTCATAGTACATGCGTGCCTGGGGCGCCAGAACAATCACGTTGTACTGATCCATCGTCTCATAGTGGCTTCCGTACGCACCGGACTGAGAAACCAGATCGATACCCTTAGCAGCGGCACCTTCGCGAAGAGCATTTGCCAAGAGAGTCGAAGTGCCGGCACCCTGGCAAAGCACAAGCACGCGGATCTGCTCCGCCTTGTCCTTTACCGCCTCGAGAGCTTTTGCGACATTTTCCTGTGCGGCAATAGCATCTGCATCCGAGTTTCCTGCAGTCTCCTTTGCAGACTCTTCCAAACAAAGCTGATGGTCATACGCCTTGCAGAACGGATAGTAAATCACAAAGTCAACGACCAACAGCACTGCCATCAATACGAGAGAACGCAGATCGAGACCCGTGGTGAGGAATGCACCGATTGGCCCGGGAAGCGCCCACGGCATGGTATACATGGGGGCGTTCATTCCAATGACGTCAATGAAGAACTTACCGATAATGGCGTTGACCATAGGAGCCACTAGGAAGGGCACGAACATATAGGGATTGAGAACAATCGGCATACCGAAGATAACGGGCTCGTTAACTCCAAAAATCACCGGGATAATCGATGCCTTGCCCATGGCTTTAAGCTGCTTGGAGCGCATAAACATGATCAGGATAATAGGAACGATGAACGTGCAGCCAGAACCGCCCAGACCGCCGATGAAGCTTGTAAAGTCCTGCGTGAGAGCAATTGACGGGTGTCCACCTGCTTGGAAAACCTCAAGATTGGTAACGGTATTGCCGTAGAGCGCAGCATTGATCGGACTCATGACAACCGAAGCACCGTGGATACCCATAAATTGGAAAAGCGCGACCGCGCCTTCGATAAGCGCCATGCCAGGATAGGTGTCAACCGCGGAGAACAGCGGCGAGATGAGAGCGGATACCAAATTGGCGAACGGCACAGCAAGCAGCTTGCGGCTCGCAAGATCGATAAAAGCGCACGCAAGGATCGAAAACCCGAATGCAAAGATATCGCGAAAACTCTGCGCAATAGAGCCAGGGACCTCTTTGGGGAGCTTGATCGTCACATTATGGCTAATGCACACCTTATAGATATTAACGGTCAAGAATGCGGCTACGAACGCAGCAAGAAAACCCTTGGTTCCCATATAGCCGGTTTCAAAAACAGATGTATCTGCTCCGCCAATCGAGACAACATCGTTCGTCACCGATAGCAAGAGCATGCCGCACATGGCACAAACCATGCACGAGGTGGGGTTGAGAGATTTACCCGAAGGCATGCGACGGTTCATCGACATGGCAAGTGAGCTCGCCGTGGTGCCGGCCACCATAATGCCAAGAAGTCCCATGGTATATGCATAGATTTTATTGAAGAAATCCAGCACCTCAGACGGAAGCGTGATGCCTACATAGGCAGGGAGCGTCGAAAGAAGAAGGAACAGGCTCGAGAACAGCACAATTGGCATATTCGAGAGAAAGCCATCCTTAATCGCCACCAGATAAATGTTCCTCGAGATTTTGTCGAAGAGGGGCTGGTGTTTTTCAAGGAATTTGACGATAGCGTCCATAACACATCCTTTCATGATTCCCGGGCACACAACGATTTATCCGGACTCAACCGTCGTCGTCCCCGTTTGTATCCACTTATGTAAGTGAATACGTTCTTGTACGAAATGTAATATCATTTGCGCGATTTGTCATAACCAATTCTTTTTCCGCTTTGTCGATATGTCAAGAATTCAAATACTTATTCGGTGAACGGTAGTTGATTAATTTAAGGTTTTCCCAGCTAGGGGCTATTTTTTCCGAGCAGTACAAGAAGTTTGCAACCGTTCACCGATTGGATATAACATATTGAATATATTGTTGTAACAATATTAGAGATAATGTCACAAGCCTGTCGTTCTAGTCAAAGGAAGTAACAATGCCCAAACGATTACTGAACATGTCCGCATCCGATTTTGCCGCCACGTCACCCATGGATCTAAAACAGGCAATTCTGGCTTCCGAGGGACGTACCATCATGGCGGAAAACGTACCCTCTTCCCAATTTCTCGGCGGCGTTACTAATGCAGAAATCGAACGTGCCGCAGGTGCCGACCTGCTTCTGTTTAACGCGCTCGATGTGTTCGATCCAGTTATTGCCGGTATTCCAGATGATCTCAATGAAAACCCGGTCACTTGGGTGAAGCGAGCATGCGGAAGGCCCATTGGCGTCAATCTGGAGCCAGTTGATAACGAGGCAGAGATGTCTGAATCCCGAACGGAAATTCCCATGGGTCGTCGCGTCTCTCCCAAGACCTTAGAAAAGGCTAACGAACTCGGATTTGATTTTATCTGCCTGACGGGCAACCCTGGAACCGGCGTCTCCAACGATGCAATCGCCCATTCAATCAAACTCTCCAAAGAGCATTTCAATGGCCTGATCATAGCCGGAAAAATGCATGGAGCAGGCGTTGCGGAACCTGTCATGACGCTCGAAATAGCGCGCGAGTTTGTTGACCTCGGTGTCGATATCCTTCTCGTGCCAGCCCCCTACACCGTCCCTTGCTTCCAAGAAGCAGACCTGCGCGCCATCGTAGACTTTGTACGATCCCACAACGTAGGCAAGTCAATTGAAGAGAAGGTTCTCGTCATGGCGGCGAACGGGACGAGTCAAGACTCCTGCGACAGCGAGACCATTAAGAAAATAGGCCTTGCAGCAAAAGCAGCCGGCGCTGACCTCCAACATATCGGGGACTCCATGAACGGTATTTGCCTGCCCCAGAATATCTTCACGCTCGGACAAGCCCTTCGTGGATACAGGCATCAGATCGTCATGCTGAGCCGCTCTGTGATACGTTAAGGTTACCTTGCCCACGTTACATCCCGACTGAGGCAACCATCAGGTATAACCAACATGCAAACTGAGGCTCTAATGCTCGATACACACGAAAAACGGCCACTCTATTTACAGCTCACCGACGCGCTGCTCAAGCAGATCGTCGATGAATATCAAGCAGACGATAAACTTCCAACAGAAATGGAACTCTGCGACGAATACGCCGTAAGCAGAACAACCGTCCGACTTGCCATGAGTGAGCTGGAGCGTCGTGGAAGTATCTATCGAATCCAAGGTAAGGGATCGTTTGTTGCACCGAAACGCGTTAGCGAGCTCAATTCACTTTTAGACTTTGACTTTGCAAGCCATTGCGATGGCGTTGATCCGGATGCCATCACCAAACATTTCGGCGGCCTCACATCAGGTCGTCCAATTTCCGTAATGATGCTCCAACAATTTGGATGTCAAAGTCGCGATGAAATTCAGCGTCTTGAATTGACCTACGAACTTGAAGGCAGCTTCATAGGCGCTGATACGTTCTTCATTTCAAAGTCGCGCGTTCCGAATAACCAGTTAGATTTTCAGGCATTTAGCAGAATCATGGACGACTTGTCCAAGTCTATCCAATCTGTTAGGGAAAGCTATAGAGCACGTCAGCTTAGCGATTCCGAAGCCAGTAATTATGGTGTTGCAAAACTTCCGGTCATCGAACTGACTCATTATGCTTACGACTCCGGAGGCAAACTAATCTCAATTGTCTGCCGCACCGTCTTAACTGGGCGAATCCCTTATCAAAACTTTATTTTCAAGTCCTAATGTTCTTTTTCTTTCGTCTCGATCTGTAACACGTAGCCGAGTTTTTAAGTCCTAACCGTTACAGATCGAGACAAACAAGGTAGACCCCGCCGAATTGTCTCAATCTGTAACACTAAGACCGGTTTTGGACGTCTAGATGTTACAGATTGAGACGATTTGATTGTAGGGTCCTCATTTGCGCGTCATATTGCGTAGCGCTGACGCGCTGGTTTCCACAATGACAGGAGGTAAAAGTCCTCCCGCATCACCTGTTGGCAATCCCGTAGCGTTAGTTAGCAGATGACCCGCGTGTGCTCCTCGATGGCGGCACGATTCTCGACGGCGATACCCGGTTCGCACACCACGGCATCCAAACTGTCCAGGCGGCAGAAGGTGTAGAAGTCGCGCTTGCCGATCTTGCTGGAGTCGGCGATCAGATAGCGCGAGTCGGCCTTGCTAAAGGCGAGCTGCTGGATACGACCCTCATCCATATTGGACGTAGACACGTCGCCATCCAGAATGCCGTTGGCGCCGATAAACGCCGCGTCGATGCCCAGTGCACGCAGGGTATCCTCGGCCGTTGGTCCCACAAAAGCGGCGGTGCGGCGACGGTACATGCCGCCTACCAGGCACAGGTCACAGTCCTCGCGCGGCTCGAGCAGGTTAAAGACCGAAAGCGAGTTAGTCACGATGCGCAGGCGACACGCCGGCAGCATCGAGGCCATCTGCTCCACCGTAGTGCCCGTGCCCAAAAAGATGGTCGAGCCTTCCTCGATAAGCTCCACGGCGCGGCGCGCGATCTGCAACTTTTCCTCGGCATGCTTGGTGCGCTTTTCGCTGTGCGAATACTCATGGCGCAACATAGCATGTGGACGGCCCTGCGCACTGCGGGCTCCACCGTGCACGCGTTCGATCTCGCCCAGGCTCGCAAGTTCCTCAAGGTCGCGGCGGATCGTCATATCCGAGACACCTAACGTATCAGAAATCTCTTTAACCGAGACCGTGCCCTGCTCTTCGAGCAGCTGACGAACCTTATCCTGTCGCTCTGCCTTAATCACGATGAATCCTCGCCGTTCTTTGCGCGCATATCATTCAAACAGTAACGAACAAATTGTATCAGACTCGTACGCGTCACAAATGAACGCCCGCGCAGCTCCAATCATCACTTTTTTGAGAAAAATACCCCCTGCTTTAGTGGGGTGTAGTGATAATCTCGCCTGTTCGCGCTACAGTTTGTCGGAAATACCTCGATGTTAGGAACCAAATGATCACTTCCGAGCTTTTCGGCACCGCGCCGTGCGGTACCCCCGTTCATCGTTACACCCTCAACGGGCCCGAGATCTGCGTTCGCATTATGGACTATGGCGCCACCGTGCTTGGTATCGACGTGCCCGACATTCCCGGCAACGTGCGCGATGTGGTGCTGGGCTTCGATAAGCTCGAGGATTACTTTGACACCCCCGCCTGCTTTGGCGCGACCATCGGCCCCGTGGCAAACCGCACCGCGGGCGCCACGATCACCATCGACGGCACGGACTGGCATATGCCGGCCAACGAAGGCGCCAACAACCTGCACAGCGATCTTGAGCACGGCCTGCACAAGCGCGTGTGGGACGTTGAGCTCGACGAGGCCCATAACGCCGTGCGCATGACCACCTCGCTTGAGGATGGCGAACTGGGCCTTCCCGGCAACCGCACCTTTACGGCCGTGTTTACCGTTACACGCACCGGCGTCTTTCGCATCGAGTATGGCTGCGAGAGCGACCGCGCCACCTACGTGTCCATGACCAACCACACATACTTTAACCTTGCCGGCCATAACGCCGGCATGGACTGCGAGCACTTCTTTGTTGCCAACGCTGCCCACTACCTGCCCATCAATGAGCAGAATATCCCCACCGGCGAGATCGCTCCGGTCGAGGGCACGCCGTTTGACTTCCGTGAGCTGCGCCCCGTCGCGCCTGGCATGGAGGCCGACGATCCCCAGATTAAGCAGGCACGCGGCTACGACCACTGCTTGTGTATCGATGGCTATCAGTACGGTCGCAACCTGCG
>USQE01000082.1 GCA_900556675.1 uncultured Collinsella sp. | reverse complement strand
CACATAGTCGCTATCGAGCTGAGACCCAGGAACGCCGTTGACAAAGAACGACCAAGCACCCGACAGCTCGGTGCCATCAAGCGGAGAGACAAGAGTGTGAACGCCCCAATAACCAAATTGGTCGTACATCTTGGACTTGACGCCAACGGCATCGAAGTAGGCAGCAGAGGCATCCTTGATCGTCGTGCCCTCGACAAACACCTGCATCGAAGGATCAGTCCAGCGCTGAGCCTTATCGTCCTTCTTGCCGATGATCTCCATCGAAACGGAGACCTGACCAGGCATGGTGCCGTCGGAGCCATAGACCCAAGCAATCTCGTCGCTTGCCTTAAGCGTATAGGCGCCCGCACCAACATCAACAGGCTTGCCATTGACAAAGAACTGCCAATATTTCCAGGTGTTTTCGTCAACCTTCTCGCTCGAGAGGGTCACGTTCTTTTCGAACGGCGAGGTCAGCGACTCGAGATACCAGCCAAACGAGCTCTCCCCCGTTTTGGCGCCAATGCCAGACTTTTTAAAGATCTGCTCGGAAAGGTCAGCAGCGGTTGTTCCCTCGTCCACGAGAGCTGTCGTAGGCTGTGCCCACGTCTGCTGAGCGCCCGAAGCATCCTGGCCGATAACGGTGCAGCTTACCGAAAGCTGATCGGCAGGAGCGGGGTCGTTGTACTTCGAGTAGCACCAGACGACGGAGTCGCCGGCCTTGAGCGTGTAGCCGCCGGCGCCGACCATGGAGGACTTGCCGTTGATGAACAGCTGCCAGTACGCGCCGGTCGCCGAGTCGTAGGCGAGCGTGCGGTCGGAGTCGAAGGGCGACGTGATCGAGTTGAGCGCCCAACCCCAGCTGCCATCGGGGTCGTAGTCGGCCTTAAGGCCAGTCTGCTTGAAAAGCTGTTCGGAGAGGTCGGCCGCAGTCGAGCCTTTCTTCAGCGTAATGTTCTGAGCGGCAGCCCAGGTCTGCTGAGCACCCTTGGCGTCGGTGCCGACGACCGAACACGTCGCGGAAACCTGCGTGGAAACCGCGCCCGTGGGATCCTCGTACACCAGCTCGAGCGTGTCGCCATCGCTCGGGTAGTAGCCCGTGGCATAAGAGTTGGCAGCCTTGCCATTAATATCAAAACGCCAGTACTTATAGCCGGACGCCGTGTTTTCCGTCGCGAGCGTCTGGGACTTATCGGGGTTCGTAACCGAATAGGGAACGCCACCGTCCGTGCTATAGCTATAGCCGGCGTCGTCAAGCACCTTGGCAAAGATGTCCCAGGCAGACATTTTTTGGGTACTCGACCACTCAAACGAGGCCGTCGGCACCCAGTCCACAAGGTCATAGGACTGACCGACATCGTGTTTGCTTACGCCTACAACCCTGACGTTAACGGAAAGAGACTTTTCGTCGGAAGAATTAACGAGCCAAGCGGTGCTCTTGACATCGTTGTTGCCGGCGTTTGCCACGACATAGGCGTATTTGCCCTCAGCCGAGGCGGGAAGCGTGATCGCGCCGGTCGTTTCGTCGGCGCCAAACAGCTCGTGGGCATTTGTGCCCTCAGCGTCATCGGCGAGATACCAGCGGTAATCGACGAGGGAGCCCTCGGGGAGTGCCGTCTCGTAATCGCCCCAATCGCCCGTTGCCATGTAATTGGCAGTAGGGGTAAGCGTTCCGCCGACCTGTGCAAGGTTGCCGCTCGAAGCGACATTAACCGATGTCAGGGTATACGCCTTGGCATCTTCACCCTTAGCGATGGCATAACGTGTGGAGGCATAGTCGGTGTTGTAGCCACCGTCGACGATGCACTTGAGGTACTTGCCGACGTACTTTTGCGAAATTACGAACGACGGCCTATGGGCGTTCTCATCCGTCAGCGTCGTGAACGGACCCTGGGAGCTATCGGCAATCTGCCACGTATAGGTCAGTTGATCAGATGTAAGCTCGGCACCCTTTGTTCCTGCAGGCGTCTTCTCGAATGCAGTAACACCGATCTTTTCGCCACTCTTGTAGACAAACTTGGCGTCATCGCTCTGATCGCCGACGATCTTTTTGAGATACGTCAGGAACAGCTCGTGCGAGCCTGCGGCCTTAACGGCCACAGCAGTAGTCGCCTCTACGGTGTTATCGCCCGCAGTGGCCGACACGCTCACCCAGCGCTTGGCGTAGTCATCGGGAATCGTAAAGCTGCTGTCGGTTTTGCCCTCGACCACATGCCAGTCGGTCTTCGCATCAAACGCAGAGGAAGACGGGTCGACAGAGGACCAACGCCACGTGTAGGTAACGCCCTCGGTAACCGGCTCAGACGAGTAATCGACCGCCTTGTAGGCGCACGCCTCAATCGTAGAGCCAGTGTCCTTGGCGCCCTTGCTCGCATTGGTAAATGCAACTGAATCGAGCGTCGTCGCGCCCTTGGGCAGAATGCGGCCCGCCTTGGTCTCACAGCTATCAGAGCCGGGGATACCCTTCTTGGCCTTAGCGACAACCTTGAGGTAGCGGTTCGCGCACTCCTTGGTAACCGTGTAGGTGTCACCAGTTGCAACCTGCTCGAACGAGCCGTCGGCGGAATCGGCCACCCACCAAGAAAAATCGACCTTGTCGGAACCGTAGAGGACAGTCGGCGTGTCGTAGTTGAGGTAGCAGGCAGCAGCCTTAATCGTGTCGCCGACGTTGGCACTCGGAACGCTCTCGTAATCGTTGCCAAATTCGGCACCGTTATAAGCAAGAACGATATGGTCTAATGCGATCTGGCCGCTCGCGGCAACAGGACCCGGAGTATTGTAGTCAACAGACGAGGGCGTCTTTAAAGAGCTGCTCGGGCCGAACAGCTCTTGACCGTCACCGACAACCTTAACGCGAATGTACTTGCCCGCAAGCTGCGATGCGAGTTCATCCGTGATCGTCAGCGACTGGTCGGTCTGGCCCGGAATTGCCTGATAGGCGGAATCCTCGGCATCGCGCACGTCAGACGCAAGCCACTGATAGGTCCAGCCGGCCTGTGCCGCAATACGCTTGTTGGGAACCGCTTCGCCGTCATAGGCATTCGCCCAAAGCGTAGTGCCAGGGTTCAGTGTCTCTGCCTTAACGGACGAAATCGAACTCGAATCGTCTGCCGAAGACTGGATGAGGACATAAGACTTTGCATCCAGGGCCGTCTTGGTAGGAACGGGTGCCTTGACGGCGGTCGTTGCCGTCAGCTTTTGGTTGTTGGCGCCCCCAGTCGGGCCGTAGATAACGTTACCGCTTGCATCGGTAATGCGAACGCGCAGGCACTTGCCGTTAAGCTGAGTGCGCAGGGCATCGTCCAGAACGATCGATGAGCTCGTCTGGCCCTCGACAGCAACAAACGCAGAGTTGTCCGCATCGCTCTTGTTGGCGATATCGGCAGCAAGCCACTGATAGGTGCAACCCGAAACACTGGCGCGCTTGCTGGACGAAGTCCAGACATTCGCATAGAGCGTAGTATTGCTCTGGATAAAGCCAGTGACGTTAGAGCCAGTCCAGCGAGAAGGCGACTGGCTCTTTCCGACGCTGACACCATTTTTAGAGGAAAGCGTGGCAGCGGCACGGGGTGCGGCCTTAGCTGCATTGGGCTCGCTGACCACCGCGGGCGCATCGCCGGTCTCGGCGGTGGTGTCGGACGCCTCGTTCGCCGGAGAGGCCGAAGCGGGGTCTGACGCAGCGGGGTCGCCTAGCGCGTCATTGCTCGCGTTGTCAGGCGCGACTGGACTCGTATCCCCAGTTTCGGAGGATTTATCGGCAGCCGAATCGTTTGCGCCAGTAGCAGCCGCGGTGTTATCTGCAGCACCGTCCGCAGCTCCCGCGTCCTCGCCCGGCGTCGTAGCCTGAGCCACAGCCTCGGCAATGCCCTCGACGCCGTCGGCCCACAGCTGGGCCGGCGTGGTGCCAAAGGCCATCGCGAAGGCCAGGAATGCCACCAGGCCGCGCTTTGCTACACCGCGCGCAATTGCGCCACGACGATGCGAGGCGCGCTGGCGCTCGTCCTCGAACATATCCATTTGTCTCCTACTGTCTGTACTTGGAGCGTTGCCCTGAGGCTGGCCCACGTCATCGCGCATGCTGCGCTCGAGTTCCCCCATCGGGGTCCCCCTTCCCTCCAGAGCCCTATGCACACCGGCGGCATACGCCGCAGCCGCATGCAAGATGGGAGGCGATCCGACTTAACCTTAACGGCTCGGGCGCGTCGTCCGATCTGCGACGCGAGCATCCCGAGCCAAGAGGAATTACGGTTACTGGTACAGCCGGGGATTCGCACCCCGATTCTCCCAAATGCGCAGGAAAACCGCGCATTCGTGCGTCTCCGCACCACCATCTAGGCCATTGATTATTACCGTCAGTATGGTATCACGCAAAAGGGCCTCGCACACAGGCGAAGCCCAAGGTAAAAGCTATTGTTTGCGATAGGAAAGAGTTGGGTATGGAAGGGCGCCGTGGGACAAGACACCGTGCAGCTACGCTAGTGCTTGCCGCCGTGACTGTTGCGCCAGATATTGCGGCCCAGCATGAGCGCCAAAACCAGCGCGCTCACATAGCCAAAAAAGCCGATGACCGGAATACCGAGCACAACAGGCTCGATGCGCGCATAGTAGACCACCGAGGAGCCGATAAACAGACCGGCGATAACAATGGCCATTGACATGCGGTCGACGATGCCGCCTATCTGACGCAGCGCCTTGTCGCTGCTCATGAGTTGCAGATTCACCTTAAGCTGGCCGCGCGTGAGCATGCGCGATGCCAGGCCCAGATACTCAGCCGCCTCGAGTGAGCCCTTGGCCGCACGGTAGCTGCTCGCCGCAAAGTCACGGCCCATCTCGCGAACTCGGGCATAGGTGCTCTTCTCGTTTTTGATATGCGTCTGGATGATCTGGATCATGTTGACGTTGGGCATGTACTCGGTCAGCAGGCCCTCGAGCGTCACCATGCCGCGCGCGAACATTGTCACCACGCTCGGCAGCTCAACGTCGTTCTTGCGCGCCAGATTGAGCAGCGAGGTCAAAAACTCGCCGATATCCAGGTCCTTAAGATCAAGACCCGCAAAGTCGGCGACGATAAAGTCCAAGTCGGACAAAAAGGCCGAATGGTCGAGCTCGGCGGAGTCGCCGCGCGTCACGGCAAAGCGCATGAGCGAGTCCTTGAGCTTGGGCACGTCGCCCTCGGCCACGGCGAAAATCATGTCCTTGACGATACCGCGGTCGTGGCTCGACATGCGCCCGACCATGCCCAGGTCGATAAAGTAGACGATGCCGTCCTTGAGGATGATGTTTCCCGCATGCGGGTCAGCATGGAAAAAGCCATCATCGAGCACCTGCGTCGAATAGTCCTCGACAATCGCCGAGCCGATCTTTTCCAAGTCATAGCCCTCGGCCACCAGGCG
This sequence comes from uncultured Collinsella sp., assembly GCA_900556675.1. Lineage (GTDB taxonomy): Bacteria > Actinomycetota > Coriobacteriia > Coriobacteriales > Coriobacteriaceae > Collinsella. The sequence continues at coordinate 572 of USQE01000082.1, read as the reverse complement.
CTCGGGATCGGCAATCGAGATGCCGTCAATGTAGTCCATGACCACGACGTGTTCGGTGCAAAGGTCCAGGTAGGACTTGGGGCACGACACGCCGTGCACGCTTTTGTGGAAGTCGTAGAAATCGTTGAGGTTTTTGGCCTCGGCCAAAAAGTTGGTCTCCTCGCGAAACGAGGTCCACAGCTCCTCGACCACGCCGTGCAGGTCAACAAACTGATCGGTGTTGACAAACTTGGAAACGATGCGCACCACCGAGCGAATGATGTCGATGTCCTGCGCCATGACCTGTTGCGCGCCGGGGCGCTGCACCTTAACGGCCACGTCCTCGCCGGTCACCAGGCGGGCGCGGTGTACCTGCGCGAGCGACGCGCTACCGAGCGGGTTGGGGTCGATCGCGTCGAACATCTGCCCCAGGCGCTGGCCGTATTCCTCTTCCAGACAGCGGAGCACTACCTCATACGGCACCGGCTCTACGTCGGAGCGCAGGCGACGCAGCTCGTCGCTGGTGAGCGAGAACATGGTAGAGAACGTCTCGCGATCGATATCGTGCACGAGGGAGGCGGCGCCCTTGAGGC
>USQE01000081.1 GCA_900556675.1 uncultured Collinsella sp. | reverse complement strand
GTGCGTGCCGCGCTCGATAATCTGGCCGTCGCGCATGACCAGAATGCAATCGGCGTTGCGGATGGTGCTCAGGCGGTGCGCCACGACAAAGCTTGTGCGGCCGGCCATGAGCTCGTCGAATGCCGCCTGAACCTGCAGCTCGGTGCGGGTGTCGATACTCGAGGTCGCCTCGTCCAGCAGCAGGATAGCCGGATCGGTGAGCATAACGCGCGCGATGCACAGCAGCTGCTTTTGACCCTGGCTAAACGTGCCGCCGTCCTCGCCGATGACCGTATCGTAGCCTTTCGGCAGCTGCACGATAAACTTGTGCGCGTGCGCGCGCTTGGCGGCTTCGATAACCTGCTCGCGCGTGGCGTCGGGACAGCCGTAGGCAATGTTCTGGGCCACCGTGCCCTCGAACAGCCAGGTGTCCTGCAGCACCATGCCAAAGGCACGGCGCAGGCTCGAGCGCGTGTAGTCGCGCGAAGCCTTGCCATCGACCGCGATGCGGCCGGCATCGATATCGTAAAAGCGCAGCAGCAGGTTGATGAGCGTCGTCTTGCCGCAGCCCGTGGGGCCGACCAGGGCAATGCGCATGCCGGGCTTGGCCTCGATGCAGATATCTTGCAGCAGCTTGCGGTCGGGCACATAGCTAAAGTCCACGTGTTCAAAGGTCACCTCGCCCTGCGGGGCGGCAAGTTCCCCGGCATCCGACGCGTCGGGCTCCTGCTCGCGCGCATCGAGCAGCGCGAACATGCGGCGCGCCGAGGCATACGCCGTCTGGATCTGCGTAATGACGTTGGTAACCTCGTTGAACGGCTTGGTGTACTGGTTGGCGTAGGACAGGAAAATCTGCACGCCGCCCACCGTAAGCGCCGCCGGCACGCCCGTGATCACGCCCACGCAGCCAATCACAGCGACCGCGGCGTAGATGATGTTGTTGATAAAGCGCGTACCGGGGTTAGAGAGCGAACCCATAAACTGCGCGCGTTCACCTGCCGTATAGAGCTCAGCGTTAAGGGCATCAAAGCGCTGTTGAGCTTGCGGGCCGTAGGCGAAGGCGTCCACCAGCTTTTGCTCGCCCACATACTCCTCGATATGACCGCCCAGCTGACCCTGAATACGCTGCTGGGCCGTAAAGCTCTTGTTGGAAAGCTTGGCGATGGCGCCGGCTGCAAAAATGGAAAGCGGCGTGACGAGCACCACCACGAGCGTCATGGTCAGGTTAATGGAGAGCATAAACGCGAGCGTGCCCACAATGGTGATAACGCCGGTGAAAAGCTGGGTAAAGCCCTGCAGCAGACCGTCGCCCACTTGGTCAACATCGTTGACCACGCGGCTCATAAGGTCGCCGTGGGCGTGGCTGTCGATAAAGCTGAGCGGCATGCGGCTGAGCTTGTCGCTCGCCTCCACGCGCATGTCGCGCACCGTCTCGTAGGACAGGCGGTTGACGCAATAGCCCTGCAGCCACTGGAAGGCCGCGGCACCTACCACGACGAGCGCGAGTTTGGTGACAAGCGGCAGCAGCGCGTCAAAGTTCACCTGACCGGCGGCAATGATCAGGTCGATGCCCTCGCCGATGAGAATAGGTGTGTAGAGCTGCAAAATCACGGAGATAGCGGCACTCACGAACGACGCTGCAAACGAAATGCGGTGCGGGCGAACATAGCCCAGCAGGCGGCGAGTCACCGCACCCACGGGATAGCGCTCGGGATCGCCGGGCTGGCGCGGACCGTCACCCAGGTCGTTAAGGTTATCGTTACCGGACACGTTGGCCGTCATCGTGGCGACCGAACCGGAAGAAGTATACGGGTTCATTTAGCAGCCCTCCTTTGTGCAGACGGATGCGGGGGCGGTTGGAGCGGGCACGAGCGCCGCACTCCCCTGCTGGCCCTCGAGCTCCTCGCGGCGAAGCTGCGACTGGCAGATCTCGCGATAGAGCTGGCAGGTCGTGTACAGTTCATCGTGCGTGCCCAGGCCCGCAACCGAGCCGTGGTCGAGTACGCAGATCATGTCGGCGTCGCGCACGGTCGAGACGCGCTGGGTCACAATCACCGTGGTCAGCGGCAGCCCGCCCTCGGCGGCACCGCGCACGCTGCGCTCGCGAATGGCATGGCGAAGCGCCGCGTCGGTCTTAAAGTCGAGCGCCGAGGCGGAGTCGTCCATGATCAGAACCTGCGGCGAGCCCACCAAGGCGCGCGCGATAGTCAGACGCTGACGCTGGCCACCGCTGAAGTTCTTGCCGCCGGCCTCGACCGGGGCATCGAGCCCCTGCGGCTTGTTGCGCACGAACTCGCTCGCCTGCGCCATGTCGAGTGCCGCCCAGAGTTCCTCGTCGGTTGCCGCCTCATCGCGCCAGGTCAGGTTGCTGCGGATGGTGCCGCTCACCAGCGACGCGCGCTGTGGGACGGTCGCGACCACACGGCGCAGCTGGTCGAGCGGCCAGGCGCGCACGTCGGCGCCCATCACGCTCACGCTGCCGGCGCTCGCATCGTACAGGCGCGGGATAAGCGAGACAAGCGTGGACTTACCGCTGCCTGTACCGCCGATAATGCCGAGCGTTTTGCCCAGTGGCAGCTTCAGGGTCACATCGCTCACGGCATTTGCCGCGCCCGCGCCAAACGAAAAGCTCGCATGGTCAAAGCTCAGCGCGGGGACTGGAGCCGAGCCACCCGCCAGTTCGCTCGGCTCGGGCAGCGCGACCGGCTGGTTGCCCTCGTCGGTGATGCTCGGCTCGCAGTTGAGCACCTCATTGATGCGCGACGCGCTGGCGCTCGCCTTGGTAAAGACCACGACCAGGTTGGCGACGTACACGATAGAGGTGAGCGTCTGCGTCATGTAGTTAACAAACGCCATGACCTGGCCCTGCGTGAGCTCACCCACGTTGACCTGGATGCCGCCCACCCACAGGATGGCGCACACGCCCAGGTTCATCACCAAAAACGTGACGGGGTTAAGGATCGACGAGAGCTTGCCCACCGCGATGGCGGTATGAGCCTGGTCGTCGGCGGCTTCGGCAAAACGCTTGCGCTCGTGGTCCTCGCGCACAAAGGCACGAACCACGCGAGCGCCCGAAAGGCCCTCGCGGCAGATAAGCGCGATACGGTCGAGCTTTGCCTGCAGCTGCTTGTAATACGGAATGCAGCGCGCCATGACAAACCAAAACACCAAGCCGATGGCGGGCGTGCAAATCAAAAAGATGATGCCGAGCTTAAGGTCGATGGCGAGGGCCGCGACCATGGAGCCCACCGCCAGGAAAGGCCAGCGGATGAGCATACGCACGCCCAGCGCCACGGCGAGCTGCACCTGGTTGACGTCGTTGGTAATGCGCGTGATGAGCGACGGCGTGCCAAAGCGATCGAGCTCAGCATAGCTCAGCTTGTTGATGTGCTTGTAGAGTGCGCCGCGAATGTCGGTGCCCATGCCCTGCGAGGTGAGCGCCGCCATCTTTTGGCAGACAAGCGTAAACGAGATGCCGATCACGGCCATAGCGGCAAGTACCATGCCGTAGTGGATAACGGCGCTCACGTCGTGCGAGCCAATGCCCTTATCGATCATCTGGGCAATCACCAGCGGCGTCAGCAGGTCAAAGATCACTTCGATCAGCTTGCACGCAGGACCAACCACCATATACCGGCGAAACTTACCACCAAAACGCCTGAGCAGCTCAATCATGTATAGGCGCTCCCTATCATCATCCACATTCAATTCGAACCATGATAGTACCGCCACCCCAAAAGAAGCGTAAACAACTCGTCATTTCTAACGGGATTCAGTTTTCAGAGGGGTATACGCGCACACCCAGCCAGTGTTGGGTCAACTAGCATGGTATATTTACATTAGTGCTACCAAGTTAGTCGCCGACCCTTGAAATGAGGTGCCGAGATGAACGACATTCTCGCAAGAAGAGCAAGACGAGCAACTGTGGGCATCGCCCTTTCCGCGGCACTTGTCGCGGGAATCGCCCCCGTAACGGCGATCGCGGCAGAAACCAGCGCCCCCACCGGTGCAGTTGCCTTGCAGACGGAAGACGCGGCCGCCGCAAAAGAAAAAGCGTATGCAGCCATGCAGGAAGCGCTCAAAAAACTCGAGGCCGCAAAAAACGCCGCAAGTCCCGAGAAAATTGCGAGATTCAATGATGACATTGCCGCATTTCAAGAACTCTACGACATGGTGGTGGCGGAAGCCGCCAAACGGAGGGAACCCCTTCCCGCCATGCAAGCGAACGTCGATGCAGCCCAAGCCAAATACGATGAGGCCCACAACCGGACAAGCGGCCTTCAGGCAGAATTAGATAAGGCACTTGAAGCACTCGGCGGCGAGGAGCCCAGCACAGCTATTAAGGAGCATATTAAGCAGTTGCGCATGGAGATCATGACGGCAGAAAGGCGAGAAGAATCTTGTGAAGATGATCTTCACCGCTACCAACGCCGGCTCGAAAGCCAGGAAAAACAGGTTCAGTATTTCGAAAGTGAGGCAAAGGAAGCTAAAGCCCACATCGACGAGGACATAGCCAAGCGAAATGCGCTCCTCGGCGATTTGGAAAAGGCGCAAGCGGCCTATGACGACGCCTGCAAGGCATACGAAGAGGCAAAGGCCGCGGCAGACAAGGCCACCTCGCCCGAGATAACGAAACCGACCGAGACGACGCCTCCCTCCGGCTCAACGCAACCCGCCGAGGCGACACCGCCCGTTGCCTCACCTGCAACCGGCAAAGACGCCCTACCAAGCTCCACCAAGCAGGCGAACTCGAGCAGCAGCAAGCAAGCAAATATGACCGCCGGCAAGCTCGCAAACACGGGCGACACAGCACCGAGCGCAATCGCACTCGCAGCAGTCGCCACCGCAGGCCTCGGAATAACCGCCACAGCCACACGCCGCATCAGGAACTCAAAATAGCTGCCAACGGTTATTGTCTCCGCCAATTCACAAGCCCAGAGACAAAAAGAGGTCCGTTTCCCCACCTAAGGAAACGGGCCTCTTTAACTGCAAAAATTCAAGCAACAGCACCGCCGCCTCTTGAACCACGTAGCCATCAATGCCCAGACAACGCCAGCAAGCCGCATTCCGCAAGGGATAGATTAAATTAGATAAACGCGCCTTTACGGGTGATTTTTGGACGACGGGGCCCGGCCGGCGGCGAGGTGTTTGGTAGTCGAGCGATCCCGCAGGCGAAGCCGAGGACCAGCGGTCACGCCCGAGCCACGCGACCTTCAATGTTTTGGCGCAGCCAGCGAGCGACATCCAGAGCGAACAAGTTGGCATGAAAAAGGCAAGGCATAGACCTTCTGGTCATGCCTTGCCTTTTGAATGACAAATTGTCGCTCTGGGTGGCGCGCAGCGTCGAGCATTGCGCGGTTTGGTAAAACCGCGCAAAAAGAAAGCCCGTGCGCTCGATGGATTCGGATGCCCGACAGAGGCTCCTTATGGCTGCTTCCTTCCGGACCTGACCAGATTCGGAACATGTCGTCATCCGAACCCATCGAACGCGCTAGGCGCTCGGTATATCTTACCTGCTCCCGCCCGCCAGAGCAAGGTAGCTAATTTGGGACGGGCTTTTTTTGACTACTTTTGCAGCCCGATTGCCAGAGCAGCCAATGAGTAGTCAAAATAGTCCGATCCCAAAATGACCGGCTTGGTGCCGCACCACAGAAAGAGCCCATCTACTACGTTTAGGCCGCAGGGGTCAACCATAGCCGGCTTTTCGAAAATCGGCAAGCTTTCTACCTGCGGTTTTGTTTTTGCAAATTCCGGGATGGTCGAAGGTGGCCGGTTGAACGTAGTAGATGGTCGCATTTCGTGGCAAACGGTCCGACCCAAGGCACAAGGCGGCCAACCTCGAATGGCCATTCTCGAAGTTGCGGTGGAATACGGACTGAATTGGCACCTTAAAGGCAAAAACACTCCGTATTTCACCGCAACTTATCGAGGGGATGGGTTTTAGAGGCGAGCGAGGTCGTAGGCTTGGGCGGCTGAC
>USQE01000080.1 GCA_900556675.1 uncultured Collinsella sp. | reverse complement strand
GCTGTGTTCAGGAGTTCTGCACCAAGGACAGCCACGAGGGCGAGCGCGATCTTGAGGGTCTGCGCAAATGGGTCGTCGAGCTGACCGGGCATATCGATACCCCTCAGTTCCCCGACGAGGACTTTGAGGCCCTGGCCGCCGATGTTTTGGCTTATGTTGAGAAGTGCTACAACATGAAGGCCGAGCGTCTGGGCGAGGACCTGATGCGCGAGCTCAATACCCAGGTCATGCTGCGCGTCATCGATACGCGTTGGATGAACTACCTGCAGGAGATGGACTACCTCAAGACCGGTATCGGCCTGCGCGGCTTTGGCCAGCGCGACCCGCTGGTTGAGTACAAGACCGAGGCCTACGGTGCGTTCCAGATACTCGTCGATACCATGTACGAGGATTACCTGCGCACTGTTCTGCGCATTGAGCTCAAAGCTGCCCCGCAGGCTGTGGAGCACAAGGAGGACCCCGCCCTTAAGGGTGCGCGCTTCTCTGGTCCCGCCGAGGTCGATGGCGACAACAGCGATTCGGTACTGCGCAAGCAGGCTCAGGTGCAGGCCCGCACCGCCGTCCAGGGTGGTCCGGCTGCCGTTAACAACGGTGGCAAGGTGACGACCTACCGCAAGTCCGAGAGCGACGATCCGTACGTCAACGTGGGCCGCAACGACCTGTGCCCTTGCGGTAGCGGTAAGAAGTTTAAGTACTGCCACGGCAGGAATCGTTAATGGCCGAGGCTCTAGAGGTAACGCTCGCCGAGTTGGACGCGTTTGCGGACCGGCTCGGCGAGGTCGAGTCGTATCTTCATTTGGACGAGAAGCGCACACGCGTGACCGAGCTCGAGGCCAGAAGCGTGGCCCCCGGCTTTTGGGATGACGCCGACGCCGCTCGCGCCACCATGGAGGAGATCGCTCGCGCCAAGGAAGATATCGCTGCCGTGGATACCGCGCGCGGCGAGCTGTCTGACGCCCGCGCGGCGCTGGAGCTTGCCGAGGAGATGGGCGACGACCCCGATGCCGCCGCATTGCGCGAGGAGGCTGCCGCTACGGCAGAACGCCTGGCCCGCGCTATCGACGAGCTCGAGCTTTCGAGCTGGTTTACCGGTGAGTTCGATCACGGCGACGCGATTGTGACCATCAAGCCCGGACAGGGCGGCCTGGAAGCGCAGGACTGGACCTTCATGCTCTTTAAGATGTACATGAAGTACTGCCAGCGTCGCGGCTGGAAGGTCACCATTAACGACTGCCCCGCGGCTGAGGTCATCGGCATCGACCGTGCGACCTTTACCGTCGAGGGCAAGGACGCGTTTGGCATGCTGCGCGCCGAGGCCGGCGTCCACCGTCTGGTGCGCATTAGCCCCACCGACGACAAGAAGCGCCGCCAGACCACGTTTGCCGGCGTCGAGGTCATCCCCGTGCTGCCTGACGATATCGACATCGAGATCAGTCCCGACGATATCCGCGTGGACGTGTATCACGCGAGCGGCCCGGGCGGACAGGGCGTCAACACCACCGACTCCGCCGTACGCGTGACGCATTTTCCCAGCGGCATCGTTGTCACTTGCCAAAACGAGCGCAGCCAGATTCAAAACAAGGCCGCGTGCATGCAGATTCTCAAGGCCCGTCTGTACGAGATCGAGCTCGAGAAGCGCGCCGAGGCGCTCGACGAGATTCGTGGACCCAAGACCACGATCGGTTTTGGTAACCAGATCCGTAGTTATGTGCTCTACCCGTATCAGATGGTCAAGGACCTGCGTACGGGCGTGGAGACCAGCAACGTCGAGGCCGTTCTCGACGATGGCGATCTGGATCCGTTTGTGATCGGCTACCATCGCTGGGCAACCGGCAACGCCGATGCGGAAAGCCAGGGCGCCTAAACCCACAGGGTTGGCCTTGGGCAGATGCGGCCAATACGGACCCTGTGCGGGGGTGGTATTTGGTCGGCGAATCGGTAAAATCGAATACAGCAAGAAGTTCAAAGCGCATCCGACGGGGTGCGCTTTTTTGAGGGAGGCAGCATGGCATATCGTCTGGACATCAAGCGCATTCTTTCGATGAACTTCTTTCACGACTTGCCCAAGATCATGTTTGGCTGCGCCCTGGCAGCTATCGCAACGGACTTGTTTTTGATCCCCAACGGCCTTGCCGCCGGCGGCGTTACGGGCCTCGCCACGATTATCCAGGCGGTCGGTGCGTCTCATGGCATCTCGCTGCCTGTCGGTATTCAAACCATTGTGATGAACGCCTTGCTGCTGCTGGTGGTTATGCGCGAGGGTGGCATGTTCTACGTGGTGCAGACGGCGACGGGTTTTGTGCTGCTGGGCTTTTTCACCGACCTGTTCGCTCCGTTTGTGGCGCCGCTGGCACATGCCGATCTGATGCTGCCCGCTATGTGGGGCGGCATTATTACGGGCATCGGTTACGGCATGGTGTTGCGCGCCGGCGCCAATACCGGCGGCTCGGACACGATTGGCCAAATCATCTCGCGTAACACCTCGCTGCCGGTAGGCTCGACCGTCATGGCGATCGACGTTGCCGTATGTGCGGCATCGGCTCCGGTCTTCTCGCTCGAAAATGCTCTGTACGCAGGACTTTCGATGGTGATTAGCGGCTATGTGATCGATGCCGTGGTCGATGGCGGCAATAAGCGTCGTATGGTACTCATCATCTCGGATAACTTCCCCGATATCGCGGCCGACATCATGTATGGTCTGGGTCGCGGCTGCACCAAATTAAAGGCGACCGGTATGTATTCGGGCGTCGAGAAGCCGGTGATCATGGTGATCGTTAGCCGTCGAGAGCTCAACACCCTCAAAACGATCGTGCGCGAGCGCGATCCTCACGCCATTGTGACGGTCGCCGACGTTACGGAAGCCTTCGGTGAGGGATTCAAGGACATTAACGCGTAGGCTGAATTTCGATTTGCGGACATGATCCGTTTTCCTCCGTCCCCAAGGGATCAAGTGATCCGTAGGGGACGGCAGGATTTCGGATCATTTTTGTGCCGGGGCGAGAGGTAGACACCGCATCCAAAAGACGTTCACATTGATAAACCGTTTCATCAGCGGTTCTGCCTGCTAAATTGTTCAAATAATGATAAAAACTCTGGTAAAGCCATCAGTTTCCAGCATAATGAATGACGTACGTGCATTGCGGCTGTGTTGGGATTACCTTCGGCGCCGTGCGCATTTTGCCTAATGAGGATGAAAGGAAGGCACAATGAGCGACGAAGAGCTCAAAAAGGTTGCCAACGAGGTAAGGAAGGGCATCGTCACCGGCGTGCACGCTGCCAAGTCCGGCCATCCGGGCGGTTCGCTCGGCGCTGCCGACATCATGACCTATCTGTACTTTGAGGAAATGAACGTCGACCCGGCCGATCCCCGCAAGGCCGATCGCGACCGCTTTGTGCTTTCCAAGGGTCATTGCGCTCCGGGCCTGTACGCCGTGCTCGCCGAGCGCGGGTTCTTCCCCAAGGAGGATCTCGAGACGCTGCGCCACATCGGCAGTCACCTGCAGGGTCACCCTAACATGAACGACACCCCGGGCGTCGACATGTCCACTGGCTCGCTCGGCCAGGGCATTTCCGCCGCCGTGGGCATGGCCGTTGCCGCTAAGCACTGGGGCGATACTTACCGCACGTACGCCCTGCTGGGCGATGGTGAGAGCGAGGAAGGCCAGGTCTGGGAGGCCGCCATGTTTGCCGGCAACCAGCAGCTCGACAACCTCTGCGTGATCGTCGACCACAACGGTCTGCAGATCGATGGCCCCGTCGAGGAGGTCAACGACCCCATGCCGCTCGCCGACAAGTTCCGCGCCTTTAAGTTCCACGTGGTGGAGCTCGCCGACGGCAACGACTTCGACCAGATCCGCGCTGCCTTTGCCGAGGCCCGCGCCACCAAGGGTCAGCCGACCGCCATTATCGCCGAGACCACAAAGGGCAAGGGCGTCTCCTTTATGGAGAACCAGGTTGGTTGGCACGGCAAGGCCCCCAACGATGAACAGTTTGAGCAGGCCATGGCAGAGCTCACGGCCGCCGGAGAGGAGCTCTAGGATGGCAGACGTCAAGAAAATCGCCACGCGCGTAAGCTACGGCGAGGCCCTCGTCGAGCTCGCCAACGAGCACGATGACTTTGTGGTCCTCGACGCCGACCTGGCCGCCGCCACGCAGACCGGCAAGTTTAAGGCCGCCTGTCCCGATCGTTTCTTCGATGTGGGCATCGCCGAGAGCAACCTGATGGGTGTTGCCGCCGGTATCGCAACCACCGGCCGCGTTGCCTTCGCGAGCACCTTTGCCATGTTTGCCGCCGGCCGCGCCTTTGAGCAGGTCCGCAATTCCATCGGTTACCCGCACCTCAACGTCAAGATCGGTGCCACACACGCCGGTATCTCGGTGGGCGAGGATGGTGCCACGCACCAGTGCTGCGAGGATATCGCCCTTATGCGCGTTATCCCCGGCATGACCGTGATCGTTCCCGCTGACGACGTCGAAGCCCGCGCCGTGACGCGCGCCGCCTACGAGTGCGACGGCCCTGTGTACATGCGCTTTGCCCGTCTGGCCTCGCCGGTCATCAACGACCCCGAGACCTACAAGTTTGAGCTGGGTCGCGGCATCGTTATGCGCGAGGGCGCCGACGTTACCATCATCGCCTGCGGTTTGATGGTCGGCGAGGCCCTCGAGGCTGCCGAGCAGCTTGCTGCCGAGGGTATCGACGCCGAGGTCATCAACATGCACACCATTAAGCCCATCGACTCCGACCTGATCGTCAAGAGCGCCACCAAGACCGGCCACGTCGTGACCGTCGAGGAGCACTCCGTGATCGGTGGCCTGGGCAGCGCCGTTGCCGATGTCCTGTGCGAGCAGTGCCCGACGCCGCTCAAGAAGATCGGCGTCAACGACACGTTCGGCGAGTCCGGCCCGGGTGCCGAGCTCCTGCACAGGTACGGCCTGGACGCCGCCAACATCGTGGCGACCACCAAGGAGTTCTTGGCATAAGGCAAGGCGGATCTCAAAGACTGCTTCGCCAGTACTATGGAAACCCGGCAGGGGCGCTCTCTTGGAGGGCGCCCCTGTTTCAGTTGCGGTGAAATAAGGACTGTTTTGCCAGCCTAAAGGCTCAATTAATCCGCATTTCACCGCAACTTCCGAAGGCGTTCCCGCTTGTGCTGGCTCCATCGCGACGATTGATTGCGGCTTGGCACAGTGCGGCGACATCGGGGGCATCGCCGCCTCGGTATGTCATGGCGAGCAAAGCGGCATCATAGATTTCATCATTGGTCACATCGGCGGCATCAATGGGGCAGAAGGCGAGAATCGAATCCTGTTCTGCAAGCTCGGCCAGATCGATCGTTTCACCCATGGCAAAGGCATCATCGAGGACGAGTGTGGCACTCGTGCATGGAATTTGATAGATCGTGCCATCCGCAGCGATAGGGGAACCTGCTGCCTCGAGCGTGTAGACACCTTGTATGAGATTGATGCCAGAGCCATCGGAGGCGACGAACTCAATCCTGTCGACCGTTATTCCGTCGATGGTCTTGCCCGTAATATGTATCGGAACGCGCGATGCCCCGTTATCGGTGTCCCAGCCCGCAGCCGCGACATCCAGCACGATGGCGTGCTCCGAATGGGCGGATACGAAGTGCGACAACACCTGCCGCAGATGAAGGCCCATACAGCTACCGCCGACAATGCCAATTACCAGCATGCAGGCAAGGATGACCGCAACGTGGTTCCGAGGCTTTACCCGAAGCTCGGAATCAGCAGAGATGCTATTGACGACAGCCCCGCACGCCGTGCAGTACCTCACGCCATCGCGCAACTCAGCTCCACAATAAGGACAATTCATACCAGCCCCCACAACCATAGGCGTTCCCATCGAGGCCACTGTAAATCGACAATCCAAATCCAAGTTGCGCAACAATCAAATCAAGCCCACATCAAGAAAAAGCCTCCTTTGGGATAAGGGTCCATCCCAGCCAAGTACAATTCAGCCCTCAAGCAT
>USQE01000079.1 GCA_900556675.1 uncultured Collinsella sp. | reverse complement strand
GCGCGGCAAGGAGATATATTGCCAGACCGGAGGGGCCCCGGGGGCGGGAATCTGGCACTCCATATTTTGTTCACAAATGAATTCATCCTTCAGTTGTTCCACTGAAGTCATGTCTGAAGCATCGGCTTCTGGTATTGGCGATGACCAGCTGGTTTATAGGTGTTGAGGCGTCGGCCATCTCTGCTGGGCTACTTTACTCTAAAGACATTAGGTTTTGGTTTCCTGTCGGTAAAAGGCTGGTTTTGGCCGCCAGGCGTCCTTATATATAGAGAAGATCTGGTTCGAACCCGCGTCGCGACAACAAATAAGCGACCGGCATCCGCCAGTCGCTTTTCTATTCTATGGTGGGCCATCAGGGGTTAGGGCCCGCTGCGCGGGCGGCCGCTGCGGCGCTTTCGCGCCTTGCGCGCTGCGCTGGCAAACGCTCGCGCGTTTCCTCAGCTCCGCGCCCTTTCGGGTTCGAACCCATGAAGGGGCGACAAAAAAGACGGCCAACCGAAGTTGACCGCCTCAACAATCTTTGGGTGGGCCGTCAGGGGTTCGAACCCTGGACCTTGGGATTAAAAGTCCCCTGCTCTGCCAGCTGAGCTAACGGCCCGCGGGTGGCATTGTACCACGGTCTGGGACTATTCCCAACTCCATTGGCCGTTCTGGAAAATCACAACTTCGCGTCCATCGGGCGTAATGCCCACAATATCGATGTCGTCCGTACCGATCATAAAGTCGACGTGCGTGCTCGAAACGTTGACGCCATGCTCAATGAGCTCCTCTTTGGACATATCATATCCACCCTCAATGCACTCGGGGAAGCCGACTCCCAGTGCAAGATGGCAGCTGGCATTCTCGTCATAGAGCGTGTCATAGAACAGGATGCCGCTTTCGCGAATCGGCGTGTTCTTGGAAATGAGCGCAACCTCTCCCAGATGAGCAGCGCCCTCGTCAGTATCGATGATACTTGCGAGTGTCGCCTTTCCCACACGGGCGTCGTAATCCACCACACGACCGTTCTCGAACTTGATCCAAAAATCGTCGACCTTGTTACCGTGATGGATAAGCGGCATTGCGGAATAGACGATTCCGTCAGCACGCATACGATCGGGCGAGGTGAAGACCTCCTCGGTGGGGATGTTGGGGAAGAAGGGGTGACCGTCGGGGGTCTCGCCCTTACCGCCGGCCCACTCATGCCCCTTCGTCATACCAATTACCAGGTCGGTTCCATTCGAAGCGGTATAGCGCAGGCAGTCGAAACGATTTTCGTTCAGAAAGCGCAGGTTCTTTTCAAACGCCGCATCGTGAAGCTCCCAGTCACTCTCCGGATCTTGGCCGTCAGCACGGGCGGTATGCAGAATCGCAATCCATAGTTTATAGATTGCAACCTCATCGGCGTCTCCCGGGAACACCTCGCGCGCCCAAGCCACGACCGGCGCTCCGGCAATGCACCACGGGTTGATGTTGTAATCCAGTCCGCGGCGGAAAATCTTGCACTGCGTGTTCCTCGCCTTGGAAGCGGCAGCGGGCTTGGCAGGATCGATGCCCTTGAGAGCGGCGGGGTCAGCACCCTCGATAAAGATAAAGCAGGCACCGTCCTGGGCCAGAGAATCCAGCTGTATGCGCTTCCACTCGGGCGTCTGCCCAAAATAGCTTTTCTCGACATGCTCGTACGCAAGCCTCGTCACGGCGTCGTCGGCCCAGATGACCGTCACGTGACCGGCACCGGCGTCATAAGCCTCCGCAACCACCACGCGCGCAAATGATGCGCACTCGACGGGAGACTGAACGACGACCTCCTGGCCGGGCTTAACGTTTACACCCTTGCGGACAACGAGACGCGCATAATTTTTAATCTTGGGCTCAAGGGTCTTCATGCCCTCAAGAGCTTCCTCGACCGTTAGGGCAGCTCGAATCATGTGCCACTCCATCTATCTATAGAACAGTAAAAAGGCGCGCCGCAAAAACGACGCGCCTTATATCTTAGCGATATGTATGGATACAAACGCTACTTCTTCTTGGAGTCCTTCTTGTCCTCCTCGGCAGCCGAGCGCTCGATAAGAGCGTTGAGCTTGTTCTCGGACATGCCCTCGGCCTGCGCGCGGTACATGTTGCGCAAGGGACGAATACGAACGAAGTCGTAGATAAAGTCACCCAGGATGATGACATAGGACAAAACGATGCCGACCATCTGAACAGGACTGGACACCGTGCCGCCGGGAGCGAAGTAGAGCGAAGCCCAAATTGCCACGACGAGTACCATGCCGATGGCGAGCACGGCCCACCAGATACGACGGCGCTTGGTGTAGTCCTCATCCTGCTTGAGAAGAATATTCGACACCGTATAGATACGATCCTCGCGAGCACGCTGCTTGGCCTTGCGGGCGCGCTTCTCCTCCTTGGAAAGGCCTTCCAGGTTTTCACCCTTCTCGAGCTCTTTGCGGCGAGCTTTAGACGAAGCCGGCACGACGCGAACGGAGCTCGCTGCTTGGCGGGCGGGTTTAGCAGATGCGGCGGACTTGCGCGCAACCCCGGTAACTTCGTGGGATTGCGTGCGCTTGTTCGTGGCGCTACGGGTACTCACTTATGCGTTCTCCTTCATGCTTGTGAACTGGGAGCCCGTGATGATCTGGAAGGCCTCGCGATAGCGCTCGGACGTGCCATCGATGACCTCGGCGGGCAGGTGCGGGGTCTCCCCCGTCATATCCCAGTTGGCCTTGAGCCAATTGCGGACGAATTGCTTGTCGTAGCTAGGCTGGATCTTGCCCTCCTCGTAGCTGGCGGCGGGCCAGAAACGGCTGGAGTCGGGCGTGAGGCACTCGTCGATCAGCGTGACCTTGCCATCGATAACACCAAACTCAAACTTGGTGTCGGCAATGATGATGCCACGGGTCGCTGCATACTCGGCAGCAGCCTTGTAGATCTTGAGAGACAGATCGCGAATCTGCGTGGCGATGTCCTCGCCAACGATCTCGCAGCAACGCTCAAACGAGATATTCTCGTCGTGATCACCGATCTCGGCCTTCGTGGACGGCGTGAACAGCGGCTCGGGAAGCTTGGAGGCCTCGGTCAGACCCTCGGGCAGCTGGATGCCGCAGACGGTGCCGTTCTCGTCATAGGTCTTCTTGCCCGAACCGGTCAGATAACCGCGGACGATGCACTCGATAGGAATCGTCTGGGCCTTCTTGACCAGCATGGCGCGGCCTGCGAGGTAGTCACGATACTCGGCAAACTCCTCGGGGAAATCCGCCGGATCGATGGAGACGAGGTGGTTGGGGACGATATCGGCAAACTTGTCGAACCAGAATGCCGAGATGCGGTTGAGCACCTCTCCCTTAAACGGAATCTCGTCGGGGAGAATAAAGTCGAACGCAGAAATGCGATCGGTGGCGACCATCAGCAGGTTTTCGCCGGCATCGTAGATATCACGAACCTTGCCACGGGAATCCGGACGACGCTCCATCGTTGTCACGTGAGTCACTCCTTACCTAAATACGACAGAAATGCGGGTTCTTTCCCGCATGTTTTCGCAAACTCGGAGCGGCAGGAACGCGGCCCCTCCTTCACCGAATAGCGAAAAGCTAGTGCTCCATTGTAGTAGATGCCGCGTCCGCCGTGTGCTCGCGAGGCAGATGAATCGTAAAAGTCGTACCCTTTCCAAGCTCCGACTCCACGGATATGTAGCCATGGTGACGCTCGACGATTTGCTTGGTCACGGCGAGGCCAACGCCCAGGCCGCCGGCTTCGCGGGCGCGGCTGGCATCTGCGCGCCAAAATCGCCCGAAGATGCGCGACAGGTCGTCCTTGGCAATACCGATACCGGTATCCGAAACGGCAATACTGACATGCTTGCGGTCACTGAGCACCGACACCACGACCCAACCGCCCTCGGGGGTGTAGCGCATGGCGTTGCTCATGAGGTTGATGACGCACTGCGTGATCATGTCGGGATCGGCCTCGACGACATCGTCGTGACCTTGGGTCTCGTCAGCAAAGCGCAAGCGCAGATCGCGGTCAACAAATAGGCGCTCCTGAGCGTTGACGATAGACCGCACAAAGGGAACCATGTCCACCGGTTCGAGATTGAGCGGCGCCGTGCTGTTTTCCATACGCGATAGGTCGAGCATCTGCTGCACCAAACGAGCCAGGCGGCGCGTCTCGGAAGCGACCGTCTCCAGATGCTCATCGTCGGTGGGATACACGCCGTCCTGCATGGCCTCGACCGTTGCAAGCATGGCCATGAGCGGCGTGCGAAGCTCGTGTGCGACATCCGAGGTCAGGCGCTTTTCGTGCTTCATATCTTTCTCGAGCGAGGTGGCCATCTCGTCAAAGGTCTCACCCAGCTGATCGATTTCATCGTCGCCGCGCAAACCGGTACGAGCGGACAAATCGCCGTCGCGAATTTGCTTGGCCGTGCTCGTAATACGATGAATCGGCTTGGTAAGCATACGCGAAACGAGCGATCCGATAACGACCGAGATACAGACCGCAACAACCGCGGCAAGGGCCATGGCGTTAAAGGTCTTCTCCCTAAACGCTGAGTCTGCCTTGGTGAGCAGAGCATCGGAGCCGATGGCCCATAGCTTTACCTGCCCGACATGCTCGCCAGAAGACGTTATGATTTCGACGTTGGCAACGCTGTCGGAGTCGGTGGGCGCCGACGAAACCGGGCTATGCGATGCCTTTTTACCACTCGAGCCGCTCGACGGCGATCCGCTCTCGCGCACATCGGCGGTCGCACTTGCCGAAGGCCATGAGTCGTCATAGACGACAACGCCCTTCTTGTTGACGACCTGCATACTCAGGTCGTCGGACACCAAACTCGATGTCGCGACCGTGCGCAGCTCGCCCGCAGTCCAGTTGCCGTTTTCCTCATACGACGTCGCAAGCTTTTCGGCAGCAGAATTGGCGATCTCGACGATATTAGAGCGCGTGTAATCCGAAAAGACGGTGCCCCACACAACGGAGACAACGCCCACCAGCACCAATACCGTCATGAGCGACGTCAGGGCAAAAGCCAATGCCATGCGCGAGGGATAGCTCATCGCTGGCCGTGAATCGGAACGAGGCGTGTTCCAACTCGCCTTGGAACCCGCCTCGTTCTCCTGCTTGTGCTTTTGTCCGATTTCAAAGCGCGCAGGTGTCATATGTGATTTCCCTATTTCTCGTCCGACTTATCGGTCTTGGCCGGAGCCTCAAAGCGATAGCCGACGCCGTGAACGGTGTAGAGCCACTTAGGCTTCTTGGGGTCATCGCCCAGCTTGGCACGAAGGTTCTTCACATGGCTGTCGATGGTGCGCTCATAACCCTCAAAGTCGTAGCCGAGCACCTTCTCGACCAGCTCCATACGGTTATAGACGCGACCGGGATGGCGAGCAAGCGTGGTGAGCAGCTTAAACTCGGAAGCAGTCAGGTCCACTTCCTTGTCCTCGACCAAAATCTTGTGGCCCGAGATATCGATGACCAGATCGCCAAAGTCGAGCACCTCAACGGCGGGCTCATCGGCCTGATGAGCCCGGCGGAACAGGGCACGGACGCGGGCGACGAGCTCGCGAGGCGAGAACGGCTTGATCAAGTAGTCGTCGGCACCAAGCTCGAGGCCGATGATGCGATCCTCGATCTCGCCCTTGGCGGTAAGCATGATAATGGGCACATCCGAGGTATCGCGAATAGTGCGGCAAACGCGCTCGCCGGGAATCTTGGGGAGCATAAGGTCGAGCACAACCAGGTCGAACTGGTGCTTCTCGAACTCCTCGATCGCAGACTGGCCGTCGCCGACGCCAACAACCCAGTAGCCCTCGCGCTCGAGATAGGCAGCGACAGCGTCACGGATTGCCTTCTCATCCTCGACCAGCAGAATCTTTTTTGCATCTGAAGCCATAACACGGCCCCCCTGTCTCAATTAGCTAAGAACAAGCCCATTTTAACGCACCTATGCCCGCCGAGCACCGCTACAGTGCGGCGGCTCGGCGGGCGGCGTTTCTGTCTGCTGCGCTTCGGCTGCGTCCATAA
>USQE01000078.1 GCA_900556675.1 uncultured Collinsella sp. | reverse complement strand
ACGAAAATCGTTTACGTCTGCTTTAAATCCGTACGAAAACGGTTTTCGTCTTGCAGGGCAGTTGCCGTTTCTACAGTTCAACTTCCAGTTCGGCTTTGTGCTCGTAGAGGTAGTCGCGCATGTAGGGGATGGCAAATGAGACCTTGCCGTACGAGGGAGCTTCGATAATCGATTCTCTTAACAGGCGGCTGCGGACGGAACTCACCTGTTGAGGCGTTTTGTTTAGGGCATCGGCAACCATGCTGGTCGAGCTCGTCTGCCCCAAAGATGCCATGCTCAGCAGATAAGCGATGCACGTGGGCGGAATGCGCTGTAGCGCGGGCTCAATCACCATGGCACAGAAGCGTTCGCGTGCCGTTGCAATGCCGCGCTCGGCTTCTTCTTCTCCAATAATCGGTGTATGTGCGCGTCTTGCCAACTGCCATGCGTAGTATCCAACGAGTTGGATCATGAAAGGATAACCTTGCGTTGCCTCGGCAAGTTGGCCGGCAATACCTGGCTGCAACTCCATGCCAGACGCTTCAATGGTTTCCTCGAGGGAGTACGACACTTCGGTTACTGCCACAGCCTTCAGGTCAAAGGGGAGGGCACGGCGCAAAAACGTAAGTGTCTTTCCGTTGATGATGCTTTCAATCATCGAAGGCAGCCCAGCAAAAACAAAGGCGATATCAAGGTCTTCGCCGATAACTTGCTGAATCGCAATGGAGAGCGTTCGGACCTCATCGAGCTCTGCGTCTTGAACCTCGTCGAGAGTGATGAGCAGGCCGTTTCCATTCTTGGATATTGTCTGTCTCATGGCGTCGCGTAGCGATGGGCCGATTCGCTCAATGTCTATGCTGCCGATGGATATGCCAGCTACGGTGGGCTCAAATCTGGCGTGTTTGGCCTGGAATTTGGGCTGCAGCTGTTCGAGAATGCGTTGGCAAAGTTCCTCGGTTGCGACCTCTTTTATGACCGTCCAGCCACGGCTTTGCGCCAAACGTGAGCACTCGTCAAGGAGGACCGTCTTGCCCGTTCCACGGACGCCGGCTATGCGCATTAGGCGCCCCGGGGCACCAGGCCCGTTGACGAGGCCCTCATTGAATTCTTCGAGCACATCTTCGCGGCCGATAATCGTGGGAGGTGTTTTACCTGCTGTGGGCTTAAAAGGGTTTGTTTGCATGTGAGCCACCTTTGCTCAAGATATAGCAAGATATAACAAAGTATAGCAAGATATAGCAAAGTATAGCAAGATATAGCAAAGTATAGTGAGATATAGCAACGTATAGCGCTGTTCGCGGGTTCTTACGGTGGTGCTATTTTCCGAATGCCGCGCGGATAAAGCGCTGGGCGAACAGCTTGTTGGCAACTCACGAGGGCTCGGGGTGCCAATTTGGGGTGCAGTAGTGCTGCGCCACGAAAAGGGCCTATCTACTACGTTTAAGCCGCAGGGGTCAACCATAGTCGGCTTTTTCGAAAATCGACAAGCTGTCTACCTGCGGTTTTGCCGGAGTGCAATTCGTTGTGGTTGGAGGCTAACGGTTTATCGTAGTAATCCGGCATAGTTTTGGAATGGTAGTAAATAGATGGCAGCTACTGTGCCGCTACCGCCGCGATTTTGCCTCCCATTTCCGTAACCTTTCCGCAACAATGTGCCCTCCTCGGCGCCTGCGCCCGCTTGCAACGCCCCCTGCGCTACACTTAGTCGCACTGTGGCGCTGCTGCGCCGTGCCCGAACCAAGGGAGACCCTCATGAAGAACACTCAGCTGCTGCTGATCAACGATATGTGCGGCTACGGCAAGGTCGCGCTTTCCGCCATGCTGCCGGTGCTGTCGCACATGGGCTACCGCATCCACAACCTGCCGACGGCACTTGTGTCCGATACGCTCAACTATCCCAAGTTCTACATCCACGACACCACCGAGTACGTGCGCCAGAGCCTCGCCATCTGGGAGGAGCTCGGCTTTGAGTTCGACGCCATCTCTACCGGCTTTATCGTGACCGAGGAAGAGACGCGCATCATTTCGGACTTCTGCCACCGTCGCGCGCAAAAGGGTACCAAGGTGTTCGTCGACCCCATCATGGGCGACAACGGCAAGCTCTACGCCGGCGTGCCCGAGTCCACGATCGGTCTCATGCGCAGCCTGCTCGAGTGCGCCGACTATGCGGTGCCAAACTACACCGAGGCGTGCCTGCTCACCGATACGCCCATTGCCGAGCAAATCACGCCCGATGAGGGCCGCACTCTTGTGGATGCCGTGCGTGCCCTGGGCGCCAAGTCGGTGGTCATTACGAGCGCTGTGGTCGACGGTGCGAATGTCGTCATCGGTTACGACCATGTGGCGGGGGAGTACTTCACGATTCCCTTCGACCTGATCCCGGTCTATTTCCCGGGCACGGGCGACACGTTCTCGGCGGTGCTCGTCGGCCGCGTTATGGCCGGTTGGAGCCTTCAGCGCGCGACGAGCGATGCCATGCGCGTGGTAGCGGAGCTTATCGAGCGCAATGCCGACCAAGAGGATAAGTCGGCTGGCCTTCCCATCGAGGCCTGCCTGGACGTGATTGACCATGAGTAATGCTGGCGAGGGCGGCGCCAAGCCTGCGGGCGGGGGCAAGCCGCTCGGCGCGCCGCGTGGCAAGCGTCCGCGTATCCGCGTGAGCTGCGTGGACCAGCTGGGTGCGTGCCGCTGCCACCATGGTCACAAGCCGGGCGACGTCTTCGACTTTGACCGCGACCGCGGCAAGATGTGTGCCATGGCCTGCCATGTGGGCTTTCCCTATATCGATATCCTGCGCTATGGCGGGACCGTGCCCGGCAACGAGCCTGGTACGGCAAAGTTCTGCTGCCCCGAAGTCGATACACTGAACGTCTGGCTTGCCGAGATCGTTGACGAGTAGTCGAGCGCAATGTGGCAAAGGGACAGCCCCTTTGCCACATTCGCCGGTGGTGCCCCTTCTTTTGCTTATAATCTCAAATCTCTGCATTTCATCCGATTTTAGGTTCTAAAAATTCTGCGTTTCATCGATAATCAAACATATAAAACTTTGCATTTCATTCGATGACACCGAGGGGAGAGCCTATGCTGCGCAGGAAAATAGCGGCAGAGCTGGAGCGTTGGCTGAAGTCTTCCGAGCAAAAGGCCTTGTTCATTACGGGTTCTCGCCAGATTGGCAAAAGCTATTCGATTCGCGCATTTGGCAAAGCCAACCATGCAACCTACATCGAGCTTAACCTCATGGAAAACCGCCAGGCAAAAGATGCTCTTCTCGAGGCGCGGAATGCCGATGATTTCATCAGCAGGGTGACGCTTCTTTCGGGAAAGTCGATTGCGCCAGGCAAAACGCTCGTGTTTATCGATGAGGTCCAAGAGGCCCCCGACATCATGACGATGGCAAAGTTCCTTGTTGAGGACGGGAGGTGCCGCTGGGCGTTTTCGGGGTCAATGCTCGGGACTCAGTTCAAGGGCGTCAGGTCCTATCCCGTGGGGTATGTCCACGAGCTTAGGATGTTCCCGCTCGATTTTGAGGAGTTTTGCTGGGCAATCGGGGTGAGCGAGGGGGCTCGCCAAACGATACGCGACGCGTGCATCAACGAGAAGCCCATTCCTGGTTACATTCATGACGCGATGATGGCAAACTTCAGGACCTATACCGTTGTCGGCGGAATGCCAGAGGTCGTGCAGCGTTTCCTTGACACGCGGGGCGACCTTGCCTCTGTTCGTCAGCTGCAGTCAGAGCTCAACGAACAGTACCGACGGGATATCTCCAAGTATGCAAGCGGGCGAGCCCTTCAGGTGCAGAGCATCTACGATCAGCTCCCTATTATGCTCGAGGGCGAAAACAAGCGCTTCGTGCTCAATTCCATTGACCCCAAGGCTCACTACGAGAAGTATCAGCGAGATTTTGTATGGCTTGTCGATGCCGGCGTTGCTCTCAAAGCCGATATCGTAACCGAGCCAAAATCGCCCCCGCTCAAGACGGCACGGCCATCGCAGTTCAAGCTATATCAATCGGATACGGGCATGTTGATGGCGCGCTACCCCGTTGGAGTCGCCCAAGCGGCGTATCTTGATAGCAAGGAGCCCAATCTGGGCGGCATTTACGAAAACGTGGTGGCCCAGCAGCTGGCTGCCCAAAATCGCCAGCTTTACTACTATCAGACAAAAAAGCGCGGTGAAGTGGACTTTGTGGTCGATGGACCGGATGGGACGGCTGTTCCGATCGAGGTTAAATCGGGCTCCTATTACCACGCGCACGCCGCGCTCGGTCATGTGCTTGATACGGCTGAATATGGCGTAAGGCTCGGGATTGTTTTCTCGAGAGGCAACGTTGAGCGCAACGGAGCGGTTCTCTATTTGCCGCTATATGCGACCTGGGCCCTTTCGGATGTTTTGGGCGACTCCTGTGCCAAGGGGATTAAGCTGGAGGTCAAGCCGGTCTAGGGCTAGTCCCGGATGTGGCAAAGGCGTGGCCCGCGACCTCGATTGCCTACAGCTGCTCGAGCATAGCGGTGCAGCCGTCGAGTACGTCGCGGTAGGTGGCATCGAAATTGCCGGTGTACCACGGGTCGGCCACGTCGCCGGGGCGCTCGGTCCAATCGAGCATGCGCGTAATCTTGCCGTCGGGGTCGTCGCCAAAGATGCGACGCAGGCCACGCGCGTTCTCGTCGTCCATATAGACAATGTGGTCCCAGTCGCCATACTCCGCGCGACGCACCTGACGTGCACGATGTGCGACGACGGGAATCCCGACCTCGCGCAGCTTGGCAACGGTACCGTGGTGTGGCGGGTTGCCGATCTCCTCGGTCGAGGTCGCAGCGGAGTCAATGACAAACTCGCCCGCGCGCCCGGCGCGCCGCACCAGCTCGGTAAACACCGACTCAGCCATCGTCGAGCGACAGATGTTGCCATGGCAGATAAACAGTATGCGTTGCATGAGCGGTTTCCTTTCTAGGCGGTCGTGCAGGGCTTACAGACTGCTCTTGAGGCAGTTTGCTCCAATAAAGCCCGCTGCGTACAAGGGGAGGTGGCGTAGCTCGCGCCCGTCATCGGTTTCGCTGCGGAAAAAATTGTTCTCGGACAAAATGTAGGCATATGGTGATCGGGCTTTGTCCATGAACGACCCGAGGGTTCTCGCGCGCACGTTGCGTGCGGACTTTACCTCGACGGGCACGATTTCCATACGGTCGGTCTGAAGTAGAAAATCGAGCTCGCCGGTCGTCTTCCAAGACGACGGCGGCACCCAGTAATACGTCTGCAAGCTGTTACCCGAAAATGCTTGCATGACCGAGTTTTCCGCCAGGGCGCCTCGGAAGTCGGAAGATAGCGCTATGGCGGAATCTTTGAGGTCGAGCCAGAGCCTCGGGTTGATGCCGAGTTTGTAGAACATGAGGCCGGTATCGAGAAGATAGACCTTAAAGAAACTTCCATCTTCGTCGTCGAAGGGAACGAGGGGAGGCTCGATGCCTTCGGTCAGGTTGTTGACCGATATGATACCGGCGCCTTCGAGCCAGTCGAGCGGCTCGATAAGCTTGGCGCGACGGCCTCCGCGTTCGACCTCGGAGTACTTGAATTTTTTTGTGGACGATCTCAGCAGCTGGGACGGAATGGAGCGCCAGACCTTGCGTGCCGCCACGCCGCTGATCCCGTTTTCGGGGTCGGTCATATCGGCGGTATAGGTCTCGTTGATTTCGCGCTGCTCGACGCGCGCATCCTCGATGGATAACGTCTTGCGATATGCGTTGACGGCGGCGGGCATGCCGCCCACG
Organism: uncultured Collinsella sp.; assembly: GCA_900556675.1. GTDB lineage: Bacteria > Actinomycetota > Coriobacteriia > Coriobacteriales > Coriobacteriaceae > Collinsella. The sequence continues at coordinate 271 of USQE01000078.1, read as the reverse complement.
ATCTGGTATCGATGAAACAGGCTGAGCGCGGCTTGGTGCGCGGCGTAGGTCTCGAGCGTGCCGGCGTGGGTACGAATGGCATCGGCCATCTGCTCCTCATCGAGCGCCCAGAGAAACTCCTCGAAATCCATCGAGCGCATTGTGTAGTCGGTCTTGTAACCGACGCTGTTGTGTTCGATACTGCGGTAATTAACGCCGAGCATTGAGCCGCTGCAAATCACGTCGTATTTTCCATCAATCCTGAAGAATTTCAGCGATGTCGCGATATCCG